>NZ_JAMQOL010000004.1:0-54712 GCF_023717965.1 Paractinoplanes hotanensis
CCGCGCCAACATCCTCAACTGCCGGGCGATCGCGGTCGGCGTCGGCGTCGCCTACGCGTCCAACGGCCTGCCGTACTTCACCCAGAACTTCGGTTACTGAGTTCTCGCACCACGCGGCGATACGACAGCAGGGCCTCACCCTCACCGGTGAGGCCCTCGGTCGTTTCCAGCCACGGGCCGGCGGCCTCGGGCGCGCCGCGCAGAAAGACCCTCGCCACCGCGGCCAACCGGCCCACGAGCAGGTTCCTGTCCGGCTTGCCGACCGGCCCGCCGACGACGAGCAGACCGATGTCGTGCACGCCGGCCAGGGCCTCCGACGACACCGTGCCCACTCGCACCTCGGTCACCTCACTCAGCTGATGAGTGGCGAGCGCGGCCCGCGTCCGCTCCACCCGGGACGCGTCCGGATCGAGAGAGACGAGCCGGCCGCCGGATTCCTCGACCGCGTAAGCCATCCAGACCGTGGCCGCGCCGGTCCCGAGCTCCAGCACCAGGCGCGGGCGCCGGGTACGGATCAGGTGCAGCACGTCGAGCAGCTCGGCGGCCCCGCCCGAGGGCGGCATCGGCGCCCGCGGCGTGATCTGCTGGAAGAGCTGGACCGTGGCCTCGACCTGGCGGGTCTGCGCGCCCATCCGGTCGGCCAGCTCTTCGTGCCGGTCCCCCGAATGCAGCAGCAACTCCTCCAGCGCGGAGAGCAGGCGGCGCTGGGTGTGGTCGAGCACCGTGCGCGCGTCGGTCTGCTGCCGCCGCTGCAGGCGCTGCAACCCGGAGAGCCGCCGGGCCAGCAGCAACAACCCGGCGAAGAGAATCGTGAAGAAGACGGCGAGCAGCGTCAGCGCCAAGCCGACGTTTCCGGTGAGCGCGGCGGCCGCCACCGCCACACAGAGCACACAGGCCCCGGACGCCGACACGACCTGACGGCGGGTCAGGCTCCGCAACCGGCGCATTGGATCTCCTTCAGCTTCTGCTCCCCGATCAGGAGAAACGCGGGCGGCGTCAGCCGGTTACGCCCGGGCAGAAGGCCACGCCGGCGCGTTGGCGGGACGCTATCTCGAGTGATTCGTCGAAGCGGCGCACCGAGAAGGGCGAGCCGGCGTGCAGCTTCACGAATTCGGCGCGCAGTTCGCAGCGCCGGGCGCCGCCGCCTCCGCCCGGATCGAAGTCGGCCATCTCGACGGCGATCCGGTCAGCGAGCCGGGCCGCCGGATTGGTCATGGTGATGTCGCGCTGGCGCTTGTTGACCGCCGCCGACACGGAGGCGGCGATCGCGAAAAGCACGATCGCCGCGACGAGAACGCCTGTTGCCAAACGAGTCCGGACGAGGTGGATCAGAGCCACCAGCAGCAGAGCCCCTGCCGTCGTAGTCACCGCGGAGTCGCGCCAGCCGTAACCCCACCGCCCCGAGGCCACGAGCTGCTGCACATCGGCGTTGAGCGACCCCATCCCGGCCCCCAGCAGCACCAACGTCCCTGCCGTCACCGCCAGCGCCGACGCCGCCCGCCGCCCCACTTGCGACAACCGTGGCAGGTCCCGAACGGCCAGCCACGCCAGCCACCCGATGATCAACACAGCGGCGATCAGCACGAGGCCACCCAGCCACGATCCACGAGGAGCAGCCGCACGCCACATCAGCGGCGGCAGCCAGGCGATGGCACGGACCGGTAAGGCCTCCACCGTCGCCGGCCCGAACTGGACGTCCGAGCCCCGGTAGCAGTTCCCGGCCGCGCAATACCGCTGAATCACCACTCGCACGGCTAGGAAGACCGGCAGGAATCCGACCCACAGCAAGCCGACAGCCTGCGC
Source organism: Paractinoplanes hotanensis (assembly GCF_023717965.1). NCBI lineage: Bacteria > Bacillati > Actinomycetota > Actinomycetes > Micromonosporales > Micromonosporaceae > Paractinoplanes > Paractinoplanes hotanensis. The sequence goes on from NZ_JAMQOL010000004.1 coordinate 1,804, forward strand.
CGGCGCCCCGGTGAACAACCGTCCGGGGCGCCACCCGAGCACCAGCCATCCCCGCGCCGTCACGGCCACGGTTGCGAGCGGCAGAGTCAGATACGCGATCTCGTTGAACGCGGCCAGCGCCGCTCCACCGGCCAACAAGAGCGGCATCACCCACCGCCGCAGCGGTTTCTCGGGATCGACACGACACAACGCCGCGGTCACCCCGAGCACCAGGGCGGCCGACGCCAGATACAGACCGCCGAAGAGCACGATCGGACTGGATCCTCCGGCGGCCACGAATCCGGCCGCCACCGCGAACGGCACAACGGCGGCCACAGTGGACGGAGCCCGGCGGAACAGCCGGCCCCGGGCCACGACGCTTTCGGCCAGCAGCACGGCGACCACGCACAACACCAGCGCCGACACGAACGAGACGAGCCGTAGGCCGACGTTCACCGGCAGGCCGAGCACCTCGCTGAGCGCGTACGCGGCCGTGTCGAGGGCCTTCTCCAGCATCCGGCCGAAGAGGCGGAAGTTGCCGAGGCGCAGGTAGCCGGGCAGCGAGTCGACCGTGTGCGGCACGATTCGCAGCGGGTCGTCGCGGAAGAGGCCGCCGTGCCAGTAGAGGTTGAAGCGATGGTCGCGGCTCGGCGCCAGCGCGACCAGCGGCGCGAGCACCGGCAGCGGCACCAGCACGGCCCGGGTCAGCGCCCGCCGCCAGAGCGCTCCGACCGGCGGCCCCTCGACGACGAAGCGCATCCCGGCACGCGGGGCGGCGGGGGCATCGATCGTCGAGGCGCTCATGCCGGGGCCAACGACCCCACCCTTCGATCGGTGACGAGCAGGCGGGCGAGGGTGGGCGGGTCGCGGGGGTCGATCACGACGGCGTGGGCGGCCCGATGGTCGCGGCACAACTGGGCCACCCGGTCGGCCAGCAGCGCTTCCCAGTCCGAGTCGGGCTCGTGCCGCGCCCAGGTGGCCGGGTCGGGCAGATACTCGAGCACGACGCCCGGCACCTGCAGGTGGCGCAGCGACGGCTGGTCGGTCACCACCACCGGCAGATGGTCGGCCTCGACGAGCACGCGCTGGCGCAGCGCCCGGATCAGCCCGTGGGCACCGGCCCGCGACAGCCCCACCGCCACGTAGATCCGGGCCGGCGGCGGGGCTGCCTGGGCTCGCGCCGACGGGGCCGGCGACCGCCGCAGATGGCGGGCCATCGCCGGGGCGGTCCGCACCGGATCGCGGGCCAGGTCGACCAGGGCCCGGCCGAGCCGGTAGGAGCGGCTGCGCCGCAGGGCCAGCACGATCTCGCGGTTGCGGTCCCGGTCGCGTACGGCCGCGTCGCGCTCGTCCTCGACGCAGCGCAACCGCCCGGTCAGGGTGGCCACCTCCCAACGGGCGACCGCCAGGTCAGCCGCGTCCGGTTCATCGAGCACTTCCGGCCTCCACTTCGGATCGACGCTGACAGTGCCCGGCCAGCCAGGCCGCGGCGTCGGCGGCGCCGTTGCCGAACGCCACCTCGGCGCAGCGACGGCTGAGCGCCTCCCGGGCCACCGGGTCGGCCAGCCGTTCGAGCGCCGCAGCGGCCGCTTCGTCGTCGGTGGCGCAGATCGCCACCCCGGCCGCCGCCGCGAAGCGGGCCCGGGTCAGCTCGTCGTCGGCGCCGTCCGGATCGGGGACGAAGACCGTCGGCACCCGGGCGCCCAGCAGCTCGTGGAAGCTCGTGTAGCCGGCCCGCGAGACGGCGAGCGCCACCTCGCCCAGGTCGCCCGGCCCGGCCTCGACCACGGTGAACCCGGGCAGCGTGGCCTCGACGCCGCGGCACAGCAGGGTCGGGCGCGACGGGCGGCGGGGGCGCGGGGCGGGCAGTTCGGTGATCGGGTCGACCGTGGTCACGCCGGCCCGGGCCGCGGTGGTCCAGCCCTCGTCCCCGGCCGCGGCGAACTCGCCCGGTTCGAGGATGCCGTCGAACAGCGAGCCACGGGCCGCCCACTGGCCGCCGGCGCCCCGCCGCCACATCGCCGGCCGCAGCCACAGCCAGCGCGGGCCGGAGTGTTCGGCGACGGCGGCGGCGATGCCGTCGTGCGGCACCCCGCCGACGAGGACGGCGCGCGGACCGTAAAGGCGTATCAGGTGCCGCAGGCGGTCGCGCACGAAGCCGGTCCAGCGGTCGTCAGCCACCCCGAGCTCGGCCGCGGCGGGCAGGTATTCGGTGAGCAGCCCGGCAGCGTGGGCGGCCGGCAGCCCGTCCGAACCGGCGACCACCACGGCTTCGAGATCACCGGGCAGGTGGCGGGCGATGGCCCGGAAGCGGGCGATGTCGTCGCCGATCAGCAGCACATGCCGGGCCGGCCGGGCCACAGCGATGCGCGGCGCCGGAAGAAGGCCGCGCGTGAGCACGCCCAGCGAGGCCAGCCGCGCGATGTGGGAGCCGATCTCGTGCCAGTCGGTTCCGTGCAGCAGCGCCCCGGGCAGCCGTTCGCGCACGTTGGCGTTGGCCGGCGTCCACACCACGTCCGGGCCGAATTGCCGCTCGATGCGCTCGCGGACCTCGGCGAAGCCGGCCGGCGGCTCGTCGAGCACGACGATGGTGTGCGCGGCCCGCACCGGCGGCGCGTCGGCCACGGCCTCGGGGCGGCGGATCAGCAGCACTCTCGCCGCGAGTCCGGTGTCGTCGTCGTGAGCCAGGTCGGCCCGGCCGTCGCGCAGGCACGCGACGATCCGGCGGTCGAAGGGGCGGACGTGCGCCCGGCCCGGCTCCGGCACGTGGATCAGCACCGTGGTCAGCCCGGCCGCCGCCTGCGCCTCGACCTCGGCGACCAGGCCGGCTGCGCTGCCGCCGGTGTGCCGCAGGTCGGACAGGATGGCGACGTCGTACACGGGAGGGACAACGACACTTCCCAACAAGGCGATACGGACAATTCGCCCGAGTCGTTGATCACCCCGGAATTGCTCTCACCGAGGGGGACCATGCGCGACACCGGACCTCACCCGCTCGCCGTCGCGGCTCTGACGGCCCGGTCGACCGCGGCCCGTGAGCCGCTCGCCCGGGCGGGCGACGACCCGTGGACCGTGGGCGAACTGGCCCGCGTGATCGCGCTGCAGAACCTGCGGCCGGAGGATCGGGGTGAGGCGCTGGCCCTGCTCGGCGGGCTGCACGAGCGCGGGCAGGTCGCCGAGGTCCATCAGGGACTGCATTGCCAGCTGGCATACGCCGCCGGTGACCCGGACACGGCCGAGGCGCTGCTGGCCGAGTACCGGGACGTGCCCGAGCCGGTCCGGGCCGCCCTGGCCGTGGACCTCGGCCACGCGAGCCTGGCCACCCTGCTGCCGGCGCCGAAGGTGCGGGTGACCGACGGGCCGGGCATGCCGTTCGACCGGATCACCACCGGGCCGGCGCAGCGCCGCGGCCACGAGCGCCGGATCACCTCGATCGTCACCACCTGGCAGCCCGGACCGGAACTGCTCACCTCGGTGCGGTCGCTGACCCGCCAGACCTGGACCAACCACGAGATCCTGGTCGTCGACGACGGCTCCTCCACCGAGTTCGGGCCGGCCCTGCGGGCGGCGGCCGGTCTCGACCCCCGGGTGCGGGTGATCCGCATGGTCGCTCCCGGCGGCCCGTTCGTCGCCCGCAACGCCGGCCTGGACGCGGCGACCGGGGACTTCGTGACCTTCCAGGACGCGGCCGGCTGGTCCCATCCGCTACGGCTGGAACGCCAGGTGGCGCCGCTGCTGGCCGACGAACGGCTCTTCTCGACGACGTCGGCCGCCCTGGCCGTCACGCCCGTCCTCGTGGTGACCCGGCCCGGTCTGAGCACCCTGGGCGAGCCGAACCCCTGGTCCCTGATGGTCCGGCGGGCGGTCGCGCTGAGCCGGGTGGGTCACTTCGATCCCGTACGGGCGGGCGCCGACCTCGAGTACGCCGAGCGCGCCCACGCGGTGCTCGGCCCGGCCGCCACGATGCCGGTCAACGGCCTGCCGCTGGCCCTGACCCGGTTCGGCCCGGACGAGACCGTCGCCCTGCGGTCCTACATCTCAGCGTTCCGCCGCTGGCACACGCACGTCCGTGAGGGTCGTGAGCCGGCCACCCGCCCACGGGCGTTCGCCGTTCCGCGCCGGCTCCGCGGCGAGACCGGAGCCCGGGCCTACGACGTGGTGCTGGCCGGCGACTGGACCACCGCCGGCGGCGCCGGCCGGGCCGGGATCGGCCAGTTGCGAGCCCTGGCCGCCCGCCGTCAGCGCGCGGCCCTGCTGCACCTGGACTCGCCGGCCAACCTGCGCGAGGGCCCCCGCGACCTCGACCCGGTCGTCCAGGATCTGATCAACAACGGGGAGCTGACCGAGGTCGGGCTGGCCGACGACGCCCGGGCCCGGCTGGTGGTGGCCCGCTCGGCCCAGGTGCTGCAGTACGCCCCCGACCGGCCCAGCGGCATCCGGGCGCAGCGCGTGCTCATCGAGGACGCGGTCGCCGTGCCCGCCGCCGCCACCGCGGCCAAGCGCCTGTTCGGCCAGTGGCCGGTCTGGACCCCGGCCGGCCCGGACGGCCGCCGGCTGCTGTCCGCCGACACGAGCGTCACCGTGGCCCGGCTCGACCTGCCCAGCACGCTCGACGCCGCCCAGTGGCGGCTCGACCGGCGCGGACCGCGGGCCGACCGGCCGGTGGTGGGCCGGCACTGCCGGGGCGGCCCGGCCGAGTGGCGCCGGCTGCGCGACGAGGTGCCCGAGACCGCTCGCCTGGACGTCCGGCTGCTCGACGCGGCCGGCAGCGCGGACCGCTCGTTCGGGCGCTTCGGCCCGCCGCGCAGCTGGCTGGTCTACGGCCCGGGCGACGTCAGCCTGCGCTCGTTCCTCGGACAGATCGACTTCTACCTGCACCTGCCGCCCGACGACGAACCCGCCGACCCGGTGCCCGACCTGCTCACCGCCCTGGCCGCCGGCTGCGTAGCCGTGCTGCCCTACCGCTACGCGGCCACCTTCGGCGACGCCGCGGTCTACTGCACACCCGAGGAGGTGCCCGACACCGTACGCCTGCTGCACGCCAACCGCCGGGCCCTGCGTGACCAGTCGGACCGCGGCGCCGCGTACGTCCGCCGGCATCACACCCACGCCCTGTACGCCGAACGGGTCGCCCATCTCGCCCACCCGACCGCCGCCCAGGAACCGAACTGAAGGCAAACCATTCGGTGACCAACTGGCACCGCCCGAATCGTCAACCCGCCCCCGGCGCGACCGATTCGTAAGGGCACAAGACACACAGACAGACTCGGAGCGGCCCCCGCCGCTCCGTAAGCGGGACGCTCCATCTCCCCCACCCCGCGAACCGCTGCCCCGTCGTCCCCCGCGACGGGGCAGCGGTGTTTCTACACCGTGGACGAGGCGGAGGCGGCCTGCGGATGGGTCAATGCAGTCCAGCGGCCCGGCAGGCGGCGCCGGACGGTCAGGCCGAAACCGCCGCCCTGGCGGGGCGCGACCCGGGCCGGCTCGTCGTCGACCACCACGGCTGCGGCCGGGGCCAGGCGGCGGCCCAGCACGTGCAGGGCCGGGGCCAGCGGGTCGGGCGCGGCCGGGGTCAGCGACCCGTCCACCACCAGCAGGTCGATGTCGGTCAGACCGTCCAGGGCGTCCACGTCGTACCAGTCGGCCGTCCGGCCGTCGACCGACAGCTCGGCCAGCGGCACGTGCCGCACCTCGACCGCGGCCAGCCCGTGCTCGGCCACCCGCGTACGCACCCGGGCGGCCCGGCTCTCGTCGTGCTCCACGGCGACCAGCCGCCCGCCGCCGGCGCCCACCGCGTACCCCAGCCAGACCGTCGACGGCCCGCACCCCAGCGCCACCGTCAGCCCCGGACGGCGCTCGCGCGCGATGTGCACCAGCCCCAGCAGGTCGGTCGGGTGCAGCACGCCACCGGCCGGCATCGGCGCCCGCGGGCTGACCGCGCGGAAGAGCTGGAACATCGCCTCGATCTCGCGGCTCTGCTCGTGCAGCAGCACCTCGGCGCCGCGCGCGGTGAGGCGCTCGGTCCGCGCCAGCGCCTCCATCAGCTCCAGGTGGCGGTCGCCGGCGGCCAGCCGTTCCTTCTCGACCGCCGCGATCACCCGCCGCTGCAACTGATCGACCGTGCCGCGCAGCTCGCGCACGGCGTCCTGGGTCGAGCGGCTGAACCGGACCAGACGCCGCGACAGGTGGATCACGCCCGCCAGCACGGCGGCCAGCAGCGACGCGAGCAGGCAGGTGGCCAAGGCGGCCTGCCCGATCACCGACGAGACGGCGACCCCCACGGCCACCAGCAACCCGATCGCCAGGCCGGCCAGCTGACGGCGGGACGCGCCGCGCAGCCGCTGGACGACGGTGCGGGCGATCCTCAGAAGCCTGGTCATGCGCACACCGATCTCAACGCCGGGCCGACCCGGCCCGTTACGGGATCGTCAGCAACGCCGGCAGCATCCCCATGATCCGCGTGACGAACCGGGCCGGGTCGTGCGCCGCCGCGACCGCCTGCCGCGCCCGGCGGCTCTGCCCGGCGAACAGCGCCGGGTCGGCCCGGTAACGCGCGATCAGCGCGGACGCCTCGCTCCGGGTGCAGTAGACGGCAGCGTCGCCGTAGAACGGCCGGTAGCGCGGCGGCATCACCACGACGCACCCCATCGCCGCCGCCTCGAGCGCCGGGCGCGAATACCATTCGGCCGACTCCCGCGGCGGGAAGTGCAGGTAGAAGTCGAGCTGGTGCAGGAACGGCCGCGGCCCCAGGTCGGCGGCCTGGTAGGCGAGCCAGGCCGGTCCGATCGCGACGGGGGACGAGCCGGCCGGGCGATCGGGCAGCCGCACCCGGACGTCGGCCTCGGGCAGCCGCCGGCACACGGCGAGGCTGTCGGTCACGTCCGAGGGCCAGTTCGCCGCGTCGCACAGGTCGGTGCCGACGACGGCTGCGCCGGCCTTGCGGTCGGCGACCCAGCCGGCGGTCGTGAGGGTGACCGGCAGATCGTCCGGGTCCAGGTTCTCCACCGTACGCAGGGAGGCCCGCACCCCGGCGTCGCCGGGAACCCACATCGGCCCCGCCCGGAACAGCCGCCGCACCGCCGCCGCACACGCCACCGGCTCGTAGCGTCGGTCGCTGCCGTCGGACCGGACGGGCGCGCGGTCGGCCACGACGACGGCGCGGGTGGCCCGCACGCGGCTCGAGAGACCCCCGGTGAACTGCACGACCGCCGCCTGCCGCACCACCAGCAGCGCCGCCTCGACCGGGTCGTCCAGCCCGACCCGGTCCACCGCACCGCTGTTGACCAGATCCTGCACCACCCCGGCGAACGGCACCCGGCGCGCCTCCAGGGCCCGGTACGAGTCGAGTTGCAGCACCGCGACCCGCAGCCCGGCCGAGCTCAGCGCCCGCAACTCGTCCACCGCCGTGCGCTGCGTGCTCTCCAGGAACCGCCAGTCCGCCACCATCACCACGTCGTAGGCCAGCTCCGGGACGGCGCCGAGCAGGTGGCCGGGCGCCGGAAAGGGCCGGTCGGCCCCGTCCGCGGGCCGGTAGGCGCCGGCCTGCCGGGCCGCGATCACCTGGTGGTGCCGCTGGTAGGCCGACATGTACGCGGTCCGGGCCGGGTGCATCCAGTGCGCCCGGATCTCGGCCCGCGACAGCGAACCGGCCGACAGCCGGATCAGCGCGAGCGGCGGCGAGTCGAGGTGCCGGACCCGCCCGGTTCCGAACGCGGCCTGGATCCGTCCGATGTACTCGGAGTCGGCCGCCTTGCGCAGCCGGTCGAAGTAGCCGACCGTCCGCAGCACGGTGCTGCGCCGCAGCAGCAGCGACGACGGGTTGAACCGGCTGCTGCGCACTCCGGGCCGGGTGCACAGCAACTGGTCGGTGACGGCCAGGCCGTCGGATGTGGTGGCCACCAGCCGCCGGTCGTCGATCAGCGGCCGCACCTGGCACTCGATGCGGCGCGGATGGGACCAGTCGTCGGAGTCCTGGAACGTCGCGAACTCGCCGCCCGCCGCGTCCAGACCCGCGTTGCGGGCGGCGTAGGTACCGACGTTGACCGGCAGCCGGATCAGCTGGATCCGGTCGCCGAGCGCCACCGCCTCGCGCAGCACCGGCTCGAACTCCGGCGGCGAGGCGTCGTCCACGATGATCACCTCGGTGTTGGCCCAGCTCTGCGCGAGGATCGAGCGCACGGCGGTGAGCAGCCCCCGGTCCGGGCGGTAGGCGGTCACGATCACCGAGACCCGGTGCGAGTCGTCCACCCGCTCGGGCGCCTCGGCGGTCAGCCGGTCGAACGGGGCTCCGTCGCCCTCGGTCACGTCCAGGCCGGGCACCAGCGCCCGCACGGCGGTCCGCCAGGGGCCGGCCGGCCGCGGACCGGTGAAGGGATTGAGCAGATCGGCGCGCAGCCCGGCGCGGACGGCCTCGCCGATCCGCAGGTAGCGGCGCATCAGCTTCCGGGCCCGGGCCGGGCCCTCGACGGCCAGCGCAAGCTGTGCGTGCAGGGCCTGGTTGGCCGGTGACAGCGCCCGGGCCCCGCAGGCCCGCCGGGTGAGTTCGAAGAGCGCGAGCGCGTCGTCCGGCTCCTCCTGCAGCGCGAGGGTGTGTGCCAGCGCGGCGACCAGGCCGGGGTCGATCCGGCGGCGCCGGCTTCGCAGCCACCGCCGGTCCCCGGAGCGGGCCGCCTCGATCAGGCCGTCGAGGGTGCCGTGCTCGCCGAGAGCGGCCCGGGCCAGCAGCGCGCGGGCGTCGGACGAGCGGGTGCGGGTGGCGGTGGCGGTCAGCGCGAGGCGGAACCGGGGCCCGGCCGCCGCGACATGATCATCCAGCAGGCCGGAGGAAGGGGCGGGCATGCCCCGGTCAACGGGCGCGCGGCCCGGCGGTGACGTCGATCTTCAGACCGCGGCCAGCACGGCGGCCGCCACCCGATCCCGTTCGGCGGCCTGGGCCCACGACCCGACCAGGTAGAACGCGTCCACGACGTCGCCGCCCAGGGTCGAGATGCGGGCCGCGCGCACCTCGGCGCCGGCCTCGTCGAGCGCGGTCGCCACCCGGTAGAGCAGGCCCGGCGAGTCGGCCGCCCGCAGTTCGAGGACGGCCGCGTCGGTCGCCACGTCGCGCTGCCACATGACCCGCGGCGAGGCGGTGCCGCCGCGCGCGCTCATCGCCCGGGCCCGTACGCGCTGCGTTACCGAGACGTCCCCGGCGGCCACCCGGCGAAGATCGGCGGCGAGCGCCACCGGGTCGTAGGGGGTGCCGTAGCGCGGCTGGGTGAAGAACTCGACGATGGCCCGTCCGTCCACCGTGCTCGCGTTCGCGCCCACCACGTCGAGGCGGTGCATGGCCAGGCAGGCGGCGACCGCGCCGAGCAGGCCCCGGCGGTCGGCCGCGGCCACGGCCAGCCGGTCGCCGTCCAGGTGCACGGCGGGCAGGCCACCCTCGAGCAGCTCGGGGTCGGGGGCCGGCGGTTCGGGCAGCTCACCCGTGTCGAGCGCGGTGTGCACGCGGCTGACCAGCTCGCTCATGAGCCGGCCCTTCCAGTCCGACCAGGCGGCCGGGCCGGTGGCCTGCGAGTCGGCGCGGGCCAGGGCGTGCAGCAGGTCGAGGGTGGTGCTGTCGCCGACCGCCCCGGCCACGCTCGAGATGGTCATCGGGTCGCTCAGGTCGCGCCGGGTGGCCACGTCGGGCAGCAGCAGGTGCAGCCGCACCATTTTCTCGATGGTGGCCACGTCGGCCGGGGGCAGGCCGATCCGGGTGGCGATGGCGGCGGCGATCGGGGCGCCGACCACGCTGTGGTCGCCGGGCAGACCCTTGCCCACGTCGTGCAGGAAGGCGCCGATCAGCAGCAGGTCGGGCCGCTCGACCTCGCGGGCGTAGGCGGTGGCCTCGTACGCCGCCTGCACGAGGTGGCGGTCGAGCGTGAACCGGTGGATGGGGTGGTGCTGAGGCAGGCTGCGCATCCGGGCCCACTCCGGCAGCCAGGCGTCGATCAGCCCGTACCGGTCGCAGGTCTCCCACGTCGGCAGCAGGCCGGCGCCGGAACCGAGCAGCGAGACCAGGGCGGCCCGGGCGGCCGACGGCCACGGGTTGGGCAGCGGCGGGCTGAACGAGGCCAGCCACTCGCTGGTGGCGCGGGCGATCGGGAGCTGCACGACGGCGGCTGCGGCGGCCACCCGCAGCGACAGGCTGGGGTCGGGAACGGGACCGATGGCCGTGCGGGCGAGCACAAGTTCGCCGTCCTGTTCGACGACATCGCGGGCGACCGGGCGGCGGGACGGCGTACCGGCCGGCACGCCCCGGCGGCGGCCGTTGCGCAGCCGGTCGGCGGCCCGCCAGGCGTCGTCGAGAGCGTGTGCCACCGTACGGGCGTCCCCCGCGACCCGGCGCAGCAGCGCGTCGCCGTCGTCGAGGTCGAGCAGTTCGGCCACCGCCGCGCGTTCCTGCGCCACGAGCCGGTCGATCCGGCGCCCGACGGCCAGGTGGAGCGCGTCGCGGGTGTCGAGCTGTCGCAGGTTGGCCGCGCGCACCGCCGGGCGCATCGTGTCGGCCACCCCGGCCCGGCCGATGACGCGCAGCAGGGTCACGTCGCGCAGCCCGCCGGCCGCCTCCTTGAGGTCGCCCTCGAGCAGGAAGGCCAGCTCGCCGTTGGCCGCCCAGCGGGCCGAGGTCAGTTCTCTGAGCTGGGGCAGCAGCCGCACCGCGGTGCGCCGCCACTGGTCGGCCGCCGCCGCCACGAGCTCGCCGGTCAGGGCCGCGTCGCCGGCCACGTGGCGAGCGTCGAGCAGGCCGAGGGAGACCTTGACGTCGTCGTGCGCGACCGACAGCGCCTCCGGCAGCGTGCGCACGGAGTGGTCGAGGCCGAGCCGGGCGTCCCAGATCGGGTACCAGAGGGCGGCGGCTATCCGGTCGATGCCGGCCGCGCCGTTGTGCAGCAGCACGAGGTCGAGATCGCTGTACGGCGCGCACTCGCGCCGCCCCAGGCCACCCACCGCCACCAGGCTGACGCCGGGGACGTGGCGGGGAAACATCTCCCGCAACCACACGTCGAGCGCCGCTGCCCGTTCCTGCCGGGCGGCGGCGCCGATGTGCTCGCGGAGCTTGTCCAGCGAACCGCCGACCGGCACCTGGGGTGGAGCCGGCGGTTCGCTGGACATGCGTGTCATCCGTTCAGATCAGAGCGCGTCGAGGCCGCGCTCGCCGGTACGGACCCGGATGACGTCGTCGACCGACGTGACCCAGACCTTGCCGTCTCCGATCTTGCCTGTCTTGGCGGCCGTGACGACGGCGTCGACAATCTTGTCGACGTCGATCTCGTCGGTGACCACCTCGACCTTGATCTTCGGCAGGAACTCCACCGTGTACTCGGCTCCCCGGTACACCTCGGTGTGGCCCTTCTGCCGCCCGTAGCCCTGTACCTCGCTCACGGTCAGGCCGCTGACGCCGAGGGCGTGCAGAGCCTCCTTCACCGCGTCGAGCTGGTACGGCTTGATGACCGCGGTCACCAGCTTCATGCTCAGTCCTTCCATCGGGGCAGTCATAGGGTGATTTAACCGGGGACCTTCTGGCTGGTGTCGGCCTTGCCGTCGGCGTCCACCGACTGGCCGGGCTTGAGGCCCGCCATGGCGAAGGCGCCGCCACCGCCGGAACCGCCGGCCGGGGTGAGGTCGTAGCCGGACTCACCGTGATCCGCGATGTCGATGCCGCCGACCTCGGCGTCCTCGCTGACCCGGCCGAGCTTGACGGCCTTGAGGATAAGGGCGAGCACCGCGGCGATGGCGAACGAGTAGACCGTGACGGCCAGGCTGCCGACGAACTGGCGGCCGAGCTGGGTCGCGCCGCCGCCGTAGAACAGACCCTCCGAGGCGCCCAGGACATCGGTGATCGCACCGTTGACCGAGGTGGTGGCGAAGAGGCCGATGAACAGCGAGCCGATCCAACCGCCGACGAAGTGCACGCCGACCACGTCGAGCGAGTCGTCGTAGCCGAAGCGGTACTTCAGGCCCACGGCCAGGGCGCAGAGCACACCGGCGATGAGGCCGAGCAGCACGGCCGGCATCGGGGCGATGAAGCCACAGGCCGGGGTGATCGCGACCAGACCGGCGATCGCACCGGAGGAGCCGCCGACCAGCGTGGGCTTGCGGTCCCGGATCCACTCGACCACGAGCCAGCCGACGACCGCGGCCGCCGTGGCGAGCTGGGTGTTGACGAACGCGACGGCGGTGGTGCTGTCGACGGTCAGCTCGGAGCCGGCGTTGAAGCCGAACCAGCCGAACCACAGCAGGCCGGCGCCGAGGGCGACGAACGGCACGTTGTGCGGCCGCATGTTCTCGCGCGGCCAGCCGATGCGCTTACCGAGAATCAGCGCCAGGGCGAGAGCCGCGGCGCCGGCGTTGATGTGCACGGCCGTGCCACCGGCGAAGTCGAGCGCCTTGAGCTGCGCGCCGATCCAGCCGCCGCCCCAGACCCAGTGGGCCACGGGCACGTAGACGAGCGTGAACCAACCGAACGCGAAGAGGATCCAGCCGCCGAACTTGAAGCGGTCGGAGACAGCGCCGCTGATCAGAGCCACCGTGATGATGGCGAACATCATCTGGAAGGCCATGAAGACGTACGTGGGGATGCCGGTCTCGCCCCACATGTCGCCGACCCAGCTGGTGCTGGTTCCGGCGTAACCCCAGTTGCCGATGATGTTGTTGAGGCCCTCGGAGCCGTTCGCGCTGAACGCGAGCGAGAACCCGTAGAGGGCCCAGAGGATGGAGATGAGGCCGATGGCGGAGAAGCTCATCAGCATCATGTTGAGTACGCCCTTGGACCGGTTGAGGCCACCGTAGAACAGCGCCAGACCCGGGGTCATGAGCAAAACGAGCGCAGACGACAGGAGCAACCAGGCGGTATTGCCGGTGTCGATCTCCACGCTGCCTCCTCTCGGAATGAAGGTGTCTCATCAAACAGCCAAGGGCGGCGTCGCCGGTCGGCCGGTTTCGTGACGAGAGACTTCCGGTCCGAGGTTTCACGCACGGTCTACGCGCGATTTCCAGCGCGTGACGGACTGTTTCGTACGTGTGAAGAAAACCTCACAGGCACGCTCAGGAAACGGGATGAACAGGCATAATCGGCGCAACGGTCTCGCAGCCGATTGTCAACAGCCGATCACCGAAGCGCGTATTCGAGGGTGTGCCGCTCGTAATCGAGCAGCCGCAGATCACGCATCGGACGGCGCAGATGGCCCTTGTGCACGATGCGGACGAAGGCCGGGTCGCCGGCCGCCGCCATGCGCCGGATGCCCTCGACGTGGTCGACGATGCGCTTGCGGATCGTGCGCACCAGGCGGTGCCGGTCGCGCGGGATCAGGCCGTAGGCGTCGGCGAACAGCCGCAGGCGGCGCGGCCGGTTCGGCCGCTTCCAGCCCAGGGTGTACGAGTCACGGTCGCTGAACAGCGGCACCCAGGTCCACGCGGCGTAGGCCACGTCGTAGATGCGCGCGCCCGGCGAGGCCAGATCGAAGTCGATCAGCGCCAGCGTGCCGTCGGGCCGCCAGACCACGTTGTGCGGCGCGGCGTCGTGGTGGCAGATCACCTCGGTGTCGGGCGGCGGCGGGCCGAACGAGCGCCACACCGCGCCCGGCGGGGGCACGAAACCGTACTGGGCGTCGTGGAACATTCGCAGCATGGTGGCCACCGTGACCAGGGCCTCCTCGGTCACCCAGTGCGGGGCCAGCGGATACTCGCCGCACTCGCCGTCGAGGTAGGAGAGGACCTCGCGGCCCTTCTCGTCCATGCCCAGGGCGTGCGGCGAGCCGGTGAAGCCCACCCGCTCGAGGTGGTTGAGCAGACTGTGCACAGCCGGCGTCCACGGCCCGGCGTTGCGCCGCACGGTGTCGCCGACCTTGGAGACGGTGCTGACGTTGCCGCCGTGCAGCGGGATCTCCCGCTCCTGCGTCACCAGCACCCCTCCCCCCGCTGAGACCCCTGTTCGAACGAGACTACGCGGCGCTGCCAAGCAGCGCCTCGACGAAGGCGGCCGGCTCGAACGGCGCCAGGTCGTCCGGGCCCTCGCCCAGCCCCACCAGCTTGACGGGAATGCCCAGCTTGCGCTGCACAGCGATGACGATTCCCCCCTTGGCGGTGCCGTCGAGCTTGGTCAGCACCACACCGGTCACGTCCACCACCTCAGTGAACACCCGGGCCTGCTCGAGGCCGTTCTGACCGGTGGTGGCGTCCAGGATGAGCAGCGTCTCGTCGACCGGCCCGTGCTTCTCGACCACCCGCTTGACCTTGCCCAGCTCGTCCATCAGGCCCACCTTGTTCTGCAGGCGGCCGGCCGTGTCGATGATCACGGTGTCGATGCCGGTGTCGATGCCCCGCTTGACCGCGTCGAACGCGACGCTGGCCGGGTCGCCGCCCTCGGGGCCCCGGACGGTCTCGGCGCCGACCCGCTCGCCCCAGGTCTGGATCTGGTCGGCGGCGGCGGCGCGGAAGGTGTCGGCCGCGCCGAAGAGCACCGTGCGGCCGTCCGCGATCAGCACCCGGCCGATCTTCCCGCAGGTGGTGGTCTTGCCGGCGCCGTTCACGCCGACCACCAGCATCACCGCGGGCCGGCCGTCGTGCGGGGTGGTCTTCAGCGTGCGGTCGAAGTCGGGCTCGAGCGCGGCGACCAGCTCCTCGGCGAGCTGCTCGCGCACCTCGGCCACGGTGCGGGAGCCGAGCACGCGGACCCGCTCCCGCAGCCGGGCGACGATCGCCTGTGTCGCCTCGACGCCGACGTCGGCGCTGATCAGGCTGTCCTCGATCTCCTCCCAGGCGTCCTCGTCGAGGTGGTCGCGGGAGAGCACGCTGAGCAGGCCCTTGCCGAAGACGTTCTGCGAGCGCGACAGCCGGGCCCGCAGGCGCACCAGCCGGCCGGCCGTGGGCTCGGGCTTCTCGAGGACCGGAGCAGCCGGCTCGCCGGCAGCCGGCTTCTCCTCGACGATCAGGGGCGGCAGGCCCTCGTCGGCCTCGGCCGGCACGACCAGGGGCGGCGTCTCGACCCCGGGCTCCGCCGCGGACGGCCGCTCCAGGGTCGCCGTGTCGCCACCGGTCGACGACGGCGGCAGCTCACGGCGGCGCATGCGCGGCACCACCAGGCCGATCGCGCCGGCCAGCAGGACGACGAGCAGGATGACTGCGGCGACGACGTATTCCATAGCCGAAATCCTGACAGATGCCTGCTCCGGACGTGGCGTCGGCCGTGGACTGGCGACTTGCACCACCGTGACGGAGGATGGAGCGCCCCTCAGACGAGAAAGCGTGGAGGCTCTCCCATGCGCCCGACCCCTGCCCTCTCCCGGTGACCGCACAGCTGCTCATCGGCCCGCTCCTGCGACGGGTCGACGGCGATCGCGCCACGATCTGGGTCGAGACCTCCGAGCCGGCCTACGTCCATGTCGAGGCCGAGGGCGGGGGCGCGGGCTCGGCGCCCACCTTCACGGCGTACGGGCATCATTACGCCCTCGTCGTGGTCGAAGGCCTGCGGCTGGGCGCCTCGAGCACCTACAAGGTGCTGCTCGACGACCGGCTGGCCTGGCCGAGCACCGAATCGCCCTATCCGCCGCCGGCGATACACACCCGCCCGGCCGCGGACGCCGGGACGCCCGTACGCATGATTTTCGGCTCCTGCCGTGAGGCGACCCCGAGCGCGACCACCCGCAGGCTGCCGCCGGACGCCCTCGACGCCTACTCCCGGCGGCTGATGACCGACCCGCAGAACCCCGAGCTGCGCCCCGACGTGATCGTGCTGCTGGGCGACCAGGTCTACGCCGACAACACCTCGGCCAAGGTGCGCCGCTTCCTGCGCCGCCGCCGCGCCGACGGCCACGACGGCCCGGACGACCAGGTGGTGACGTTCGAGGAGTACACGAAGCTCTACCTGGAGTCGTGGCGCGACCCCGAGGTGCGCTGGCTGTTCGCCACCGTGCCGACCGCCATGATCTTCGACGACCACGAGATGATCGACGACTGGAACACCTCCGAGTCGTGGCGCCAGGACATGAACACCCAGAGCTGGTGGGAGGAACGCATCACCGGCGGCCTGGCTTCGTACTGGGTCTATCAGCACCTGGGCAACATGGGCCCGGACGAACTGGCCACCGACCCGCTGTTCCAGAAGGTCACCACGGTCGACGACGCCACCGACCTGCTGCACGAGTTCGGCCGCACGGTCGACACGGCCGAGGTGACCTACCAGTGGAGCTACGCGTTCGACATCGGCCGCACCCGCCTGGTGATGCTCGACAACCGGTGCAGCCGCGTGCTCACCCCCGACCGGCGCGAGATGCTGCCCGCCGCCGAGTGGAACTGGTTCGTCGATCAGGCCCACGGCGAGTACGACCACCTGGTCGTCGGCAGCTCCCTGCCGTGGCTGATGCCGCCCGCCATCCACTACCTCGAGGCCTGGAACGAGAGCACGGCCGCCTCCCACCGCCCCTGGGTGGCCCAGGCCGCCGAGAAGCTGCGCCGGGCCGTCGACCTGGAACACTGGGCCGCGTTCGGCCGCTCGTTCAACGCCCTGGGCGAGCTGTTCCGCCGCCTGGGCGAGGGCGGCACCGGCTCCCCCGGCCACCGGGTCGGCGCGGGCGGCGCCTACGCGGCCCCCGCCTCGATCAGCGTCCTTTCCGGCGACGTCCACCACTCGTACGTGGCCGAGGCCGACTTCGGCACCGACATGGCCACCCCCGTCATGCAGCTGACCTGCTCGCCGGTCCACAACCAGGTGCCCGCGTTCATGCGGCCCCTGATGCGCTTCAGCTGGTCCCGCGCGGCCGCCCGCGGCGTACAGGCAGTCGCCCGCTCGGCCGGCGTCCGCCGCCCCGCCTGGAGCTGGAAACGCCTGGCCGGCCCGTATTTCGGCAACGCCATCAGCACCCTGGTCCTCGACGGCCGCCGGGCCACCGCCCGCGTCGAGGGCACCGACAAGGACGGCAACCTCTTCGAGGTGGCCGTGGTCCTCTACCCACAGGACGGCTCCCGATGACGCACCCTGCTAAATATCGAGCGCCTTGCGCAGGTAGTCGAGGTGCTGGGGGCCGGACCAGCGGTAGGCCGACAGGCCGGCGGCGCGGGCTCCGCGGACGACGCGGTCGTCGTCGTCGATGAACAGCACCCGGTTCGGGGGGAAGCCGATCAGGTCGCAGGCCTTCTCGAAGAACTCGGGGGCCGGCTTGTGGGCCTTGATCTCCCACGAGCTGATCACCACGTCGACCTCGCCGGCCAGGCCCAGGGTCTCGAGGTCACCGCGCAGGCGGTCGGTCGCGTTCGTGGCCAGGCCCACCTTGCGCCCGGCGGCGCGGACCTCCCGGACGAACGCCAGCACCTCGGGGTCGGTCTCGCCGCGGTAGGTCTGCCACTGGGTGACCGCGGCCCGCGCGGCCTCGACGTCGAGCGGGAGGCGGGACGCGACCAGTTCCATCCACTCGGCGTCGGTGATCTCGCCGGCCATCGCCGGGCGGTAGATGTCCCACGACATCGCCGTCTCCAGCAGGGCGGCCGGCTTCAGGTCGTTCTCGACCTCGACGGCGATCATCGGGGCCGGGTCCCAGCGGCGCAGCACGCCGTCCAGGTCGATGAGCAGGGCCTGGGCGCGGTCGCGCGTCATGCTGGTCAATCCTCCGGATCGTGCTTCAATCGCTGGCTGATCACCTGGGTGACGCCGGCGCGCATGGTGACGCCGTAGAGGGCGTCGGCGACCTCCATGGTGCGCTTCTGGTGCGTGATGATCAAAAGCTGGCTCTTCTCGCGCAGCTGCGCGAAGAGCGTAATCAACCGGCCCAGGTTGACGTCGTCGAGGGCGGCCTCGACCTCGTCCATGATGTAGAACGGCGAGGGGCGGGCCCGGAAGATGGCGCACAGCATGGCCACCGCGGTCAGCGAGCGCTCACCACCCGAGAGCAGCGACAGCCGCTTGATCTTCTTGCCCGGCGGCCGCGCCTCGACCTCGACCCCGGTGGTCAGCATGTCCTCCGGGTCGGTCAGCACCAGCCGGCCCTCGCCGCCCGGGAACAGCACCTGGAAGACGAGCTCGAACTCGCGCGCCGTGTCCTCGAACGCCGAGGCGAACACCTCGAGGATCCGGTCGTCCACGTCCTTGACCACGGTCAACAGGTCCTTGCGGGTGGCCTTGAGGTCTTCCAGCTGGTCGGAGAGGAATTTGAAACGCTCCTCGAGCGCGGCGAACTCCTCCAGCGCGAGCGGGTTGACCTTGCCCAGCAGGGCCAGGTCGCGTTCCGCCTTGTTGGCCCGCTTCTCCTGGGTCGGCCGGTGGAAGGCCACCGGCTCGGGCACCGGCTTGCCGTCCTTCTCGGCCAGCGCCACCTCGGCCTGCGTGGGCGGCACCGGCTGCTCGGGGCCGTACTCGGTGATCAGCGTGTCGACGTCGAGCGAGAAGTCCTCGGCCGCCTTGGCCTCGAGCTGCTCGATGCGCATCCGCTGCTCGGCCCGGGCCACCTCGTCCCGGTGCACCTCGTTGGTGAGCCGCTCCAGCTCGCTGACCAGGCGCTTCGCACCCGCACGGACCTCTTGCAGCTCGGCTTCGCGCAGCGTACGGGCCTGGGCCAGCTCGTCGCGGACCTCGACCGCCGCCACCAGCGACACCCGTACGCGGGCCAGCGCGGCGGCGGCGCCCAGCGCGACCGCCCGGGCGATCTCGGCGCCCCGGGCCCGCGCCTCACGACGGGCGGCGGCCCTTTCCCGGGCCTGCCGTTCGGCGTTGGCCTGGCGCAGCAGCGAGTCGGCCCGCCCGGCGATCGAGGCGACCCGTTCCTCGGCCGTGCGGACGGCGAGCCGGACCTCCATCTCGTTCTGCCGGGCCTGCGGCACGAGCGCGGCCAGCGTGTCCCGCTCCTCGGTGGACGGTTCCTCGTCGATCGGGGTGGCCTCGGCCAGGCGCAGCCGCTCCTCGAGCTCGGCCACCCGCATCAGGTCGGCCTCCCGGGCGGATTCCGCCTTCTGCCGCGCGGCGCCCAGACGTTCGGTCTCGGCCTTCGCCGACCGGGCGGCCGCGCCCAGCTCGGCCAGGCGGCGGGCGGCCGCGTTGCGCTCGCCCTCGGCGGCCCGCTTGGCGCCGGCCGCGACGTTCACGGCTTCCTTGTGCCGCGCCACCTCGGCCCGGGCCTGGGCCAGCTGCTCCTTGAGCTCGCCGATCGACTGCTCGGCGGTGGTGCGGCGCGTCTTGGCCTCGTCGACCGCGGCCTGCACCTCGATGTAGCTGGTGGCCTTGCCAGAGCCACCCGCGGCGGCGTACGCGCCCAGCACGTCCCCGTCCGGGGTGACCGCGCGCAGCTCCGCGTTCGTCCCGACCAGCGCCACGGCCGCCGCGTGATCCGGCACGAGTACTACGTCCCGCAGCGCCCGGTTGAGCGCGGGGCGCACGTCGTCGGGGCAGCCGATCACATCGGGCGCCCACACGGCCCCCTCGGGCAGGGCGGGGCGCAGCGCGTCCAGCGACCCCTGCATGCCCGGGCCGGCCGGCGATGCCACGACCAGCGCGGCCCGCCCGGCGTCGGCGATCTTCAGCGTGCGCATCGCCTCGACGGCCTCGTCCACGCCGGACAGCGCGACCGCGTCGGCCAGCGAACCCAGCGCCGCGGCCAGGGCCGCCTCGTGCCCGGGCTGAACGGTGAGCATCGAGGCCAGGCTGCCCAGCAGTCCGGGCACCTCGCCCGCCCGGGCCAGCAGCGCCCCGGCGCCGTCCTTGCGCTTGAGGCCGAGCGCGAGCGCCTCCTCGCGGGCCTTCCAGCTGGCAGCGTCCTTCTCGGCAGCGCGCTCGGCGTCCGACAGTTCCTTGACGACCGCGGCCGCCCGGTCGTGCGCCTCGACAGCCTCGGCGTGCCGCTCGTCGAGCTCGGCGTTGCCCCGGTCGGCCTCGGACGACTCGGCCGCGACGGCGTCCACCTCGGCCTGCGCCGCCTCGGCGCGCATCATCGCGTCGGTGTGGGCGGCGGCCAGGCGCTCGATCTCGTCGGTGGCGCCCTCGGTGCGAGCCCGGGCCGCGTTGACGTTGCCGGTCAGCTTGGCCAGGCCCTCGCGGCGGTCGGCGATCGCTTTCGCCGCCGTACGCAGGGCGCCCTCGGCCGCGGCGAGCTGACGCTCCAGCTCCTGGCGGTGCTCGATCGCCTCGGCCAGGCGCATCTGGTCGTCGGTGAGCGCCTCGCGGAGCTCGTCCTCCTGCTCGCGCACCCGTTCCGACTCGGCCACCAGCTGGTCGGGGTCGCGACCGGGCCGCTCCTCGTCGGGGGTGGCCGCCAGGTGCCGCAGCCGCTCGGTGGCGAGCTGCTCGGTCGACCGGAAGCGCTCCTGCAGGGCGGACAGCTTGTACCAGGTGTCCTGCGCGGCCTGGAGCAGCGGAGCGTCCTCGGCGTGGGCCAGCTCGAGGTCGGCCAGGTGCCGCTGGACCTCACGGTTCTCGTCCTCGACCTGGCCGCGGCGGTCCCGCATGGCCGACTCGTCGGCGATCTCCTTGTCCAGGGTCGTCCGCAGTGTGTGCAGGTCGTCGGCGAGCAGCCGAAGCCGGGCGTCGCGCAGATCGGCCTGGATGCCGGCCGCGCGCCGGGCCACCTCGGCCTGCTTGCCGAGCGGCTTGAGCTGGCGCCGCAGCTCCGCCGTGAGGTCGGTCAGCCGGTTGAGGTTGACCTGCATCGCGTCCAGCTTGCGGATCGCCTTTTCTTTCCGCTTGCGATGCTTCAGTACGCCCGCCGCCTCCTCGATGAAGGCGCGGCGGTCCTCCGGCTTGGCGTGCAGCATCGCGTCGAGCCGTCCCTGACCCACGATGACGTGCATCTCCCGGCCGATGCCGGAGTCGCTCAGCAGCTCCTGGATGTCGAGCAGCCGGCAGGCGTTCCCGTTGATCTCGTACTCACTGGCGCCGTCCCGGAACATGCGGCGGGTGATCGACACCTCGGTGTACTCGATCGGCAGGGCGCCGTCGTTGTTGTCGATCGTGAGCGTCACCTCGGCCCGGCCCAGCGGCGCCCGCCCGGACGTGCCGGCGAAGATGACGTCCTCCATCTTGCCGCCGCGCAGCGCCTTGGCGCCCTGCTCGCCGAGAACCCAGGCGATGGCGTCGACGACGTTGGACTTGCCAGAGCCGTTGGGGCCCACCACACAGGTGATGCCCGGCTCCAGCCGCAGCGTCGTAGCGGAGGCGAAGGACTTGAAGCCCTTGACCGTCAGGCTCTTGAGGTGCACGGATCTCCGGGGGTCGGTCGTCTTCTGCTTCGGCGCAGACTACCCCCGGCATGCGCCGGCGGCCGTAATCGCCGCTCCGGGTGGCCCCGAAACCGGACAAAAAGATGCGCGCCGCCACGGAGTGGAGGCGCGCGATTTCGGGGTGCGTCTTTGGTTCGAGGGGATGTCAGTGGCCGCCGGTGAAGCGGGGCGGCCGGATGGAACTCAGGTCAGCGCGGGCTCGGTCAGCCGCGCGAAATCGTCTGCCTCAGCGGCGGCCGCCGCCAGACGATCATTTTCCGCCCGCAGGCGGGTGACCTCGAACTCCAGGGACTGCACCCTGGAACGCAGACGGGTGACCTCGTCGAGCAGACGCCGATCGGGCGCTGCACCTACGTGGCCGAAGAGGGCCTTCGCCATGGTGACTCCTTGAGAAGCACTGCTTCTTCTTTATGGAAAGCGTTGACGGAGAGGCCGACCAACGCGCGCTCAGCAGCACCACAGAGCCGTGCTCAAGGGCACGCTTGGGCACAGAATCATGCACCCTGGGAAAGTAAACTCAAGGTGCTGATTGCTCGAACCCAACGGGAACCGGGCACGAGTAGGCGCGACTGGCGACTCCTCCATAGTCCGCCGATACCCAGTTTCCGTCAAGCGCTGCGGAGGCGTCCGGTCGTAGCGAAGCAGTGAATCATGCCACCCTCAGGGCCGTCAGCAGGCCAAACAGCCTCTTGACAGCGTGCCCGAGCGGTAGCCGGGCCGGCCGGAGATCACCAAGACCGGCCGAAGTTGGCATGCCCGACCGGATCAACACCCCTCCGGCGGGCCACACCTGACCCACCCTTCATGGGAGGGGGAGGTGGTGGCGAACCGTAACCCCACAAGCAAGATCCACCCCGACTTGTCCACAGGCACACCCTTCCCGGCACCCCAAGAGCAGCAGCACAGGATCCACATTTAACGGACAAATAGGGCGGCAAATCGGGTAAATGTTGCGTAAATCTGTCGCCTACCCGACACGCTCCCCTGCCTGTGGGGCGCTGTTTCGTTGCCCCCATCGTGAATCCGACCCCGCCGCGAGAGCGCATCTGCATGCTGACCGGCGGCGGGTACCCGTACCGGCGGGACGCCCTCAGCGGATGGTGCCGCACCCTCGTCGAGGGGCTGCGCCGTTTCCGCTTCGAGCTGCTCACCGTCACCGATCGGGAACCGCCGCCGGCCCCCGCCTACCCGCTGCCGCTCAACGTCGGCTCGTCGCGCGCGGTCGCCATCGGCCGCCGGGACGTAGCCAAAAACGACCGGAGCGAGAGCCGAAACGAACGCAACGAACGCCGCCGCACCGAGGCTGAGCTGGGCAAAGAGGCCGCTGGGTTGATCTGCCGGGGGCTCGTCGGCGGGCTGGACGACGCGGAGCAGACCTTCGCCGACGGGCTGCGGCGGGTGGCTGGGCATCCGGCCGTGCTGTCCTCGCTGCCGCTGGCCGACGCGTTGCTCGAGGCCTGGCGTACGGGCGACTCCCTGCCCCGGCTGAGCATGCGCGACGCCCGCACCGCGGCCACCCTGCTGCGGCACGCGCTCGGCGCGGTAGCGGTCGAGGTGCCCGAGGCCGACCTCGTGCACTGCATCGGCGGCACCACTCCGCTGCTCACGGCCCTGGGCGGGCGGTGGCGGCAGGGCGTGCCGCTGCTGCTCACCGAGGCCCGGGCGCCCGTGGCCCGGCACAAGCCGCACGAGGAGCGCCTGTCGCCGGCCGTGCGGACGGTGCTGCGGCGGTTCCGGGGCTCGGTCGCCCGCACCGGGTACGCCGAGGCCGGACTGATCGCGCCGCTCAGCGCCTACCACCACGGCTGGGCGCTGCGGCACGGCGCCCAGGTGGACAAGCTCGTGCAGGTGCCGGCCGGGGTCGACCCGTCCGAGCATCCGGGCGCGGCCGGGGCCGGACCGGACCCGGCCGTGGTCTGGGCCGGCAGCGGCGGGCCCGACAGCGGCCTGTCCGCGCTGCTCGCCTCGTTCGAGCAGGTCGTCGCCGCGCTGCCCGGCACGGTGCTGCACCTGGTCGGGGTGACCGCGGCCCACGAGGACCACTGCGCCGAGCAGATCGAGCGCACCGGGCTGGGCCGGGCCGTACGCCTGCACCCGCTGCCCGCCGACCCGAGCGACCGGTACGCCCGGGGTCACGTGGTGGCCCATGTGCCCGGCCCGGCGGACCCGCCCTACCGCCTGGTCGAGGCGATGATGTCCGGCCGCGCAGTGGTCGGGGTCGACGTAGGCCCGGCCGCCGAGACGCTCGGGGACGCCGGCGTGCTGGTGCAGGCGGGCGACCCGGCCGAGCTGGCAATCGCCGTCGTCGACCTGCTGCGGGCACCGAGCCGCCGCCAGGCCCTGGGCGAGGCCGCGCGGCAGCGGGCCCTCAACCACTTCACCACCGACCGGGTGGTCCGGGTCTACGGCGAGCTCTACGCCGATCTCGCGGCGCCACCCCCGCCGCCCTCGTTCGAGCTGGCGCTGGCCGTCCCCGCCCCGCGGGCCGAGCCGCCGGTCACCGTGCGCTGGCTGATCAGTGAAAGGCAGGACGGATGACGATCACGCCCGGACGGACGCGCACGGCTTCCCGGCGCACGCGTCGTCGCGGTCCCGCTGTTCCCCGGCACAGCCTGCCGCCTGCGGTGATCACCGCCGAACCGGCGTACGCCCCGGCGCCGCCGCCCCGGGAACCCGCCGAGCAGGCGCCGCCCGCCCGCTCGCACCGGGCACCGGCCCGCCGCTCCTACCTGCGCGCCGCGTTCGTGCGCTGCGCCCTCTACCTGGGTCCGCTGAGCGTCGCCGCAGCCGCCGCGGAACCACTGGCCGAGGTTCCCTGGCCGGTGCCGCTGGCCACCCTGTTGCTGGGCTGGGCCGCCGCGCAGGCCCTGACCTGCACCGGCGTCTCGGTCGCACGCCGGTCCGGCCCGGCCGCCGCCGCACGCCTGGTCGGGGGCGGCTTCGCGGCCGTGGCCGGGCTGTGGTGCGCGCTGGTCTGGATCGCGCCGGACACGCTGGTCGGCCCCTACCGGGGGCTGGCCCTGGTCGTCGGGCTGGGCGGGCTGGGCACGCTCGCCACGGTCACCGCCGCCCTGGTGACGCGGGCCGAGGCGGCCATCGTCGTGTGGAGTCTGCCCTGCTGGCTGCTGGCCGCGTCGGCGCTGGCCGAGCCGCTGATCGGCCGGACCGCGGAGGTCGGCCTGCTGCTCCCGGCGGCCATCGTGGTGGCCCTGGTGCGCGCGTTCCAACCCGTCCTGTTGCCGGGCATCAGCGGGCGCCGCCCCCGGCTCAGCCCGGCCGAGCTGCGCCGCGGCGGCGGCTACCTGGTGATCGGCGCGTCCCAGGCGGTGCTGGTGGGACTGGTCTGGCAGGCCGGCCCCTCCGGCTCGACGGCGCCGTTCTGGCTACCGCTGCTGCTGGCCGTGCCGATCCTGGAGGCGCTGATCGGCTGGCACACCGGCCAGGTCGAGGCCGGGCTGGACTCGGCCGAGGACGGCGCCGACTACCGCCGGCACGTCCGCAGCGTCACCTTGATCACGATCGCGGGGCTGCTGCCGCCGTTCGCCGTGGGCGTCGCGCTGGCGCTGGCCGCGTACCAGCTGCCGGCGGCCACCTCCTCGGCGGTGGTGCTGGGGCTGGCCGGCGGCACCCTGCTCGGCGGGGTCTTCGCCATCACCTACCTGCTGGCCGCGCGTTCCCGTACGGGAATCGCCGCCACCCTGGCCGCCGCGCCCCCGCTGGTCACCCTGGTCCTGCCGCTGCTCCCGCTGCCCTCCTCCGGCCCCCTGCCGGACGCCGTCGCCGTGCTCGCCGCCACCCACCTGGCCGGCCTGCTCGTCGTGGCCCTGACCGCCCAGCCCGCACCGACCGCTGACGACCCCCGGAGAACATCGTGAAGACACTGTTCCCCCCGTACGCCCACCCGTCGCCCGAGCTGCCGCTGGACGGCGACACCTGGATCGTCCGCGAAGTGCCCGGCGATCGACGCTCCCTGCACCAGTCGCTGGGCCGCATCGACCTCGACTGGGGCAGCCGCTCGCTGGCCGACGTGCTGGCCGATGTGGACGCCTGGCGCGCCGACGGCGCCGAGGGCCTGTTCCTCGACCGGGCGCCGGCCGGGTCGGGCGGGGTCGGCCCGGTCGCGCTGACCGTGCGGCTGGCGGCCCGCCGCGGCCTGCACCGGGTCGTGCTCAACCCGGGCGTGCCCACCCATCCGCTGTATCGCGACCTGGGCGTCCGCATCTGCACGTTCGAGGGGCCGTGGTCGGCCTATCAGAGCTGGGACGGCGACGGGTCGAAGCCGGGCGACGGCCACATCGTCCACGGCGTGCCGTCCGCGCTGCTCACCGCCGCGCGCCGGTTGATGGGCCGGCGCGGGGCGGGCTTCGGCCTGGCCACCGACGCCAGCCCGTACGTCAGTGCCGGATCGCTCGCGGGCGGGGCTGGCAGCGGGGACAGCTGAACGAGGAGCGGTTCATGAACTGCTCGCGACGGATCGGCGTGCCGCACCGGTGGCACGGCTGACCCTCCCGCCCGTACGCGTTGAGGGAGCGGTCGAAGTAGCCGCTCTCCCCGTTCACGTTGACGTAGAGCTCGTCGAAGCTGGTGCCGCCGGCGACGATGGCCTCGCCGAGCACGTCCCGGATGTGTGCGAGCAGACGTCGTACGGCGGGGCGGGTCAGTTGATCCGTGAGCCGGGCACCGTGCAACTGGGCCCGCCAGAGCGCCTCGTCGGCATAGATGTTGCCCACGCCGGAGATCAGCGTCTGGTCGAGCACGGCCCGCTTGATCTCGGTGTGCTTGCCCCGCAGCCGGGCGACGAACGCCTCGTCGTCGAAGAGCGGGTCCATCGGGTCACGGGCGATGTGCGCGATCTCGTCGGGCAGTTCGGCGCCACCCTCCGAGACGGACAGTCCGCCGAACGTGCGTTGGTCGACGAAGCGCAGCTCGGGACCGCCGTCGGTGAATGTGAACCGGATGCGCAGATGTTTCTCGTCCTCCGCCTCGGACGGTTGCATGAGCAACTGGCCGCTCATGCCGAGGTGGCCGATGATCGCGTCCCCCGAGTCGAGCGCGAACCAGAGGTACTTGCCGCGGCGGGACACGTCGGTGATGGTCCGGCCGGCCAGCAGGGCGATGAAGTGCGCGTCGCCGGTCAGGTGGCGGCGGATCGCCCGGGGGTGGTGCACCTCGACGGTCCTGATCGTGCGGCCGGCCACCCACTTGGCCAGGCCCTGGCGCACGGTCTCGACCTCGGGCAGCTCGGGCACTGCGACTCCTTCTCCACTCACAAGGTGTAGGGCCAGACGGTGACCAGATAGGCGCCGTACCACAGACCGAACAAGGCCCACGCCGTGATCGATGCCACGGCGACGCGCGGGCGGGCCCGGGCGGCGGCCACCGCGGCCGGCAACAGCGTCAACAGTACGGGGACCAGCAGCCGGGGCTTCGAGTGGTAGAACCCGGCCTGACCGTAGACGAGCACCATCGCGATCACCCCGTACACGGCGAGCGGCAGCCACGGCCGCTGGGCCAGCGCGACCCCGGCCGCGGCCAGGGCGGCCAGCAGGATCAGGGCGACGCTGACCGGCACCCAGCCGTCGCCCGTGCTCAGCGTCGAGGCCACGAAGGACACCGTGCTCGACCCGTAGTCGAAGGCGGTGCCCCAGCCAGCGGCCTGGATGCGGAACCACGCCGCCGGGTCACCGACCCGCCAGCCCACCCAGGCGAGGAAGAGCGGCACCCCGGCCAGCGCGACGACCGCGGCGGTGATCGGCTGCCACGCCTTCGCGCGGGACTCACGAACCGCCATGAGGGCGGCCACGGCCAGGGCGACGGCCGCGGCGGCGCCGGTCGGACGGGTCAACGCGGTCAACAGCCCCAGCAGCCCGGCCGCCCACCACACGCGCCGGTGCGCGGCGACCAGCATCCCGGCCACGAGGGCGAGAAAGATCCCCTCGGAGTACGCCATGGAGAAGACGATCGAGACGGGCGCGCTGAAGCAGATGGCGACCAGCGCCCACCCGGTCCGCTTGTTGTGCAGCGAGGCGCCGAGCAGGTGCACCGCGACCGCGGCGCCGACCGACGCCAGCCAGCTGACCGCCAGCGCGGCCGTGTGCGCCTCGATGCCGAGCCCCGCCACGAGCCGGATGAGCATCGGGTAGACCGGGAAGAAGGCCAGCTCGTTGCCCTGCAGCACGCCGGCTTCGTACGTGTAGCCGTGCGGATAGCCGTTGACGGCGACCCGCAGGAACCAGCCCGCATCCCAGACCAGCAGGCGCTGCCGGATCCCGACCGGGTCGTCGTCGGCGGCGTCCAGCCAGCCCAGGATGACCAGCTGCGCGATCCGGGTCAGCGCGAAGATGCCGACGGCGAGGCCGACCCCGCGCCAGGCGCCCGCCAGATCCCAGAGCCGGGGGCGCCGGGTCTCCTCGGCGTCCTGTTCCACCGCGCGGCTCACTGGCCGTTGTCGTCCTCGGACTTGTCCAGCAGGCTGCCGTCGGGTTCGCTGGTGCGCTCGGTCAGGATCCGCCAGGCGGCCGCGGCGGCCCGCTGCTCCGCCTGCTTCTTGCTGCGCCCCTCGGAACCGCCGTAGCGCTCGCCGGCCACCACCACCCAGGCGGTGAACGTCTTGGCGTGGTCGGGGCCGGAGTCCTCGATCACATAGTCGGGCACGCCGAGGCCGAGCGCCGCGGTGAGCTCCTGCAGGCTGGTCTTCCAGTCGAGCGCGGCCCCGCGGCCGGCCGACTCGGCCATCAGCGGGTCGAACAGCCGGTGGATCACCTCGGCCGCCACGTCCAGGCCGTGCTCCAGATAGATCGCGCCCAGCAGCGCCTCGAGCGTGTCGGCCAGGATGCTCGCCTTGTCGCGCCCGCCGGTCGTCTCCTCGCCCTTGCCCAGCAGCAGGTACCGGCCGAGCCCCTCCGGCCCGAGGCCACGGGCCACGTCGGCCAGCGCGTGCATGTTGACCACGCTGGCCCGCAGCTTGGCCAGCTGCCCCTCGGGCAGGTCGGGGTGGTTGTGGAAGAGCGCCGACGTGATCACGACGCCGAGCACGGAGTCGCCCAGGAACTCGAGGCGCTCGTTGGTCGGCAGGCCGCCGTTCTCGTACGCGTAGGAACGGTGGGTGAGGGCGCGCTCCAGCAGGTCGGGCTCGACGGGGACGCCGAAGGACTCCTCCAGCGGCAGGGTCGACGGCCGGCGACGCTTGTCACTCATGGAACACCTCGTTGTGTTTCGATCATCTCGGCCATCGCCGCGATCGCGGCTTGGCGGTGAAGCTGGGCGGCGAAGGCGATGCCGGCGGCGAGATCCGGGCCGGAAGCGGCGCCGTGACAGACGACCACGGTGCCCCGGACGCCGAGCAGCAGCGCGGCGCGGGGCGGGCTGTCGCCGTCGGGCGGTCGCCCGTGGTGGTGGGGTGGGCCCAGTTCGGCGTACGCCGTCTCGAGCCCCTTGAGCAGCACGTTGCCGGTGAACCCGTCGGTGACGACCACGTCGGCGACCGTGCCGGTGACCACGTCGTTGCCCTCGACGAGACCGATGTAGCGCCCGCCGCCGGGCAGCTCGATGCCGGCCAGCAGCGCGGGCAGGGCGCGGCGCAGGCGGTCGCCCTTGCCGCGCTCGGTGCCGATGGTCAGCAGCCCGACGCGGGGCTCGGACACTCCGTGGACCACCGACGCGTACGCGGAACCGAGCCGGGCGTGCATGACGACCGTCTCTTCGTCGGGATCGACGGAGGAACCCACGTCGAGCAGCACCAGCCGGCCGGCGGTGGTGGGCAGGACGGCGGCCAGCGGCGGGCGGCGTACGCCGGGACGGCGGCCCAGGCCGAGCGCGGCCGAGGTCACGGTCGCGCCGGTGTTGCCGGCCGAGAGGACAGCGTCGGCGGCGCCCTGGGCGACGGCGAGCACGGCCGACCGCACCCCGGACTCGACCCAGCTCTCCACACGATCGCCGGGAGCTATGGGCAGCGTGCTGATCCGGGCGCGATCGCCCGGCGGCAGGGCGCCAAGAACCTCGCCGGCAGCTTCGAGCGGGCCGACGAGAAGCAGGTGTAGGGCCGGATCGGCCTGACAGGCAAGCAGAGCGCCGTCAACCACGACGGCGGGAGCGTGGTCCCCGCCGAGGAGGTCGACGGCGATCCGCGCGGCGCCCGGCTCCCCGACAGTCAGCTGTCCGGAAGCCGCGGCACCGATCGGTCGCCGTAGCTCAGGTACGACCCGCCCGGAATGAGGGCGAGTCACTTAAGCGCGGCTCAGACCTCGAGGACCTGACGGCCGTTGTAGGTGCCACAGACCGAGCAGGCGGTGTGCGGCAGCTTCGGCGACTTGCACTGGGGGCAGGCCACGGTCTGGACCGCGGTCGCCTTCCAGTTCGCCCGGCGGGACCGGGTGTTGCTGCGCGACATCTTGCGCTTGGGGACGGCCACGGTACCTACTCCTCAGAATCTTGCTGCGGCGAAGCCGTCTTGGACGGCTCAGTCGAAATGTTGCGCAAAGCGGCCCAGCGGGCGTCCACGGCCTCGTGGCTGTGATCGGCCGGAAGGTCGTCGAAGTGCACCCCGCACTCGGGGCACAGACCGGGACAGTCCGGCCGGCACAGCGGGTTGGTCGGCAGCATCAGCACCACCGCGTCCCGCAACGCCGGTTCCAGGTCGAGCAGGTCGCCCTGCATCCGGCCCACCTCGTCCTCGTCCGTCGTCTCCTCGGTGGTGCTGTCCGCGTAGGCGAACAGCTCCGCGATCTTGACGACGAAGGACTCGCTGATCTCGTTGAGGCAGCGGCCGCACTCGCCGGTGAGCGAGCCGCGGACGTTGCCGCTGACATAGACCCCTTCGGAGACCGACGTGAGCGTCAGATCGAGCTCGACGTCCGACCCCTCGGGGACCGAGACCAGCTCCAGACCGAGGTCCTTCGGTGCCGGGATCACCCTTTTCAGGGCACGCGTCGCGCCAGGCTGCCGTGGAAGTTTCGTCGTGTCGACGACGAGCGGCTGCCTGGGGTCCAGGTGTGACTGTGGTGACTTGGGCATCGTTATTCCTCAGCCATGGGTAGGCCGACAGGAAAGGTTACCTGAGCTGCCGCCGTACCGTCGAATCAGGGGTTCTCGCACCCCTCTAGAACGGCAGAGGGCGCTCCGCGTCTTCCCCTTGGAAGGTCCCGATCTCGCGCAGCGCGTGCATTTTGTCACGGCCGCGCTCTATCGACGCCAGGGCCCGGGTCAGGAACTGCTCGAAGTTGGCGAGCGCGGTGTCGACGTAATCGTCGACCTCGTCCCGCAGGCGCTGGGCCTCGGTGCGGGCCTCGGCCACGATCCGGGCGCCCTCGTGCTCGGACGAGACCGTGATCTCGTTGACCGAGACCAGCCGGGCGTGTTCCGTCTCACCCTCGCTGATGATCCGGTCGGCCTCGCGGCGGCCGGCCTCGATGATGCGGTCACGCTCGTCGAGCACGGCGGCCGCCTTGCGCAGCTCGGACGGGAGTTCGGCGCGCAGGTCCTCGAGACGCTCGATCATCTCGTTCCGGTCGTACATGAAATTGGTCCGTGACATGGGCACGGAGCGCGATTCCTGCACGAGCTCGATGATCTCGTCGATGCGGTCGAGCGGATCCACCGGTACTCACTCCTCCATCCAGCCGCCCCGCCCGCAACCCTGAACCGGACTGAAGGCGTTCCGACACGCCACTCAGCGTGGTGCGATCACGTTACTGCGTCACCGCCGTCGCCGCGCCGTTCCGGCACCGGCGCGTCGATCCGCCCCGGCGCCGTCAGTTCTGCTTGAGCCGGGTCAGCAGACGCTCGCCGACGAAGTCCGGAACGTACGCCGAGGCGTCGCCGCCCCACTTCACGACGTCTTTGACGAGGCTCGACGAGAGGAAAGAGTAGAGCGGGTTGGTCGGCATGAAGAGCGTCTCCACGCCGGACAACCCGATGTTCATCTGCGCCATCTGCAACTCGTAGTCGAAGTCGCTGACCGCCCGGAGGCCCTTGATCACCACGGCCGCGCCCTGGGACCGGCAGAAATCGACGAGCAGGCCGTGGAACGAGGCGACCCGGACGTTCTCGTACGAGGCGGTGGCCTCGCCGAGCATCTCGATGCGTTCCTCGATCGTGAAGAGGCCCGTCTTCGACTGGTTGATCAGCACCCCGATGATCACCTCGTCGAACAGCCGGCTGGCCCGGCCGACGATGTCGAGGTGGCCGTTGGTGACCGGGTCGAAGGAGCCGGGACACACCGCTCGTCTCATGATCGGCGACCGTACCAAAGCGTGGTCTCCCCGTAACGCCGACTGCGGTCGGCAGTGATGCCGTCCACCCAGGTCACCGCGCCCCCACGGGTGGCCCGCTCGAGCACCACCACGGCGTCCGGGGCCAGCCAGCCGAAGTCGATCAAAGATTGCTGCACGTCGATGAGGTCGCGGTCACTCACCTCGTACGGCGGATCGGCGAACACGATGTCGTACGACCCCCCGTCGGGCGGGCCGGCGACGACCTGGGCGACCTTGCCCGTGACCAGCCGAGCAGCGCTGCCGACGCGCAACGTCACGATGTTGTCGCGGATCGTGCGCGCGGCCCGGGCATCCCCCTCGACCAGAAGGGCATGGGCGGCACCGCGCGAGAGCGCCTCGAGCCCGACCGCTCCGGAACCGGCGTAAAAGTCTGCGAACCGGGCGTCGGTCAGGTCGATCATGGATTCGAGGGCGCTGAAGAACGCCTCACGGACGCGATCCGTGGTGGGCCGGGTCAGCGCACCGGCCGGAGCGGACAGTCGGCGGCCGCCGTGCGCGCCCGCGATGATCCTGGTCATGAGCGCTCGCGCGGCTCTGCGGTGAACACGACTCGAAGCTACTTCACCACTTACCGACCGCACCGAAAGAGTGAACAAATCCGCACCCGGTGCACACGGAGAGCGTCGATACGTGAGCGATCCGTCGATGCAAAATCACGGATGCGCATCAACACCTTTAAGCGGCTCTGAGGGATTTCCCAGATTTCCATAAGTCGCTATGGTCAGGCGCTGTTGCCGACATTCCACCGATTGTCGGCCGCGACGTGGGGAGGCGTCGCCGCAGGCCATCGCCCCTTTACCGCCGGCGATCAGCCCGCCCGCCTCCTTGCGCCGTACCCCTGATTTCCCCAGACAGGAGTAGGCGTGAACCTGCTGAAGTCCAAGCTGCGGCGTGCTACCGCCGTAGCCGCGGGAACGCTCATCGGCCTTGCCGGTGTCGCGTTCTTCGCCTCGCCCGCCAGCGCTCACCACAGCGCGGTCAAGGGCACCGCCGTGTGTGACACGACGACCGGTGACTGGGTCGTCGACTGGTCGGTCGACACCGATTCCGAGGGTCACGCTGAGGCCTACCGCTTCGTGCGCGTCGAGTCCACCCCCGAGGGTTCGCCGGTCGAGGGCATCGTCCACACCCCGGATGACGCCAACCCGGTCTTCCCCCACAAGGACGGCGAGACGCTCAAGGGCACCCAACGAGTGGACGGCGAAGCCAAGTCGGCCTCGCTGACCGTTCAGGCCAAGTGGGACAACGAGTACACCGAGTGGGAGCCGCAGACCGGCACGGTCGAGTTCGACGGTGTCTGCTCGAAGGACGCCCCGAAGCCGGACGCGCAGCTCGTCTCCGACTGTGACGGTGTGACGATCACGCTGGCTAACGGCGCCGAGGCCACGGCCGACGCGAAGTTCACGATCATCGGCTCCGAGGACTTCAAGAAGGACGTCACCGTCAAGGCCGGCGAAGAGCCGGCGACGGTCAAGGTTCCGGCCGAGAACGCCAAGAAGATCGTCGTCACCGAGGCCAGCAGCGAAGAACCGGTTCTCGAGGGTGAGTGGAAGCAGCCCGAGAACTGCGAGCCCGAGGACAACGCCTCCCGCTACTTCGAGGCGACCTGCGAGTCGCTGATCTTCACGATCGACAACACCAAGGGCACCGAGGCGATCACCGCCACCTTCACCCCGAACAAGGGCGAGCCCAAGTCGCTGACCGTCAAGGCGGGCGACAAGGGTTCGGTCACCTTCAAGGGCGAGAAGGGCCTCAAGGTCACCCCGGCCGAGAACGGCGAGTCCGGCGAGGCTATCGACTGGGATGCCCAGAAGCCCGAGGACTGCGACGCGACCCCGACCCCGACTCCCACCGAGTCGTCCCCGGGTGAGGGTGGCGGCCTGCCCGTCACCGGCCCCGTCGCCGGCAGCATCGCGGGTGGCGCGGCCCTCCTGCTGGCCGCCGGCGCCGTGCTCTTCATCCTGGCCCGTCGCCGCAAGGTGAAGTTCACCGCCTGACAGCAACCATGAGAAAAGGGGGGGGGGCCCCCGGGGGGGGGGGGGGGGGGGGGGGGCGGCGGGGGGGGGGGGGGGGGGGGGGGGGGCGGGGGGGCGGGCGGGGCGGGGGGGGGGCCCCCCCCCCCCCACCCCCCGCCGCCCCCCCCCCCCCCCCGGGGGCGGCGCGCCTTTTCTTTGTGCCCGACGTGCGGCTTGCGCGGCGGTTCGCGCCCGGCGTGCGGCGGTTCGCGCCCGGCGTACGGCGGTTCGCGCCCGGCGTACGGCGGTTCGCGCCCGGCGTGCGGCGGTTCGCGCCCGGCGTACGGCTCTTCGCGCCCGGCGTACGGCTCTTCGCGCCCGGCGTACGGCTCTTCGCGCCCGGCGTACGGCTCTTCAGAGCTCCGGCTGCGCTCCGAGCTGCAGCGGCTCGAAGGCTCCGTCCGGCCCGGGGCGGTATTCCTTGACCGCGGCCACCGCGTCGAGCGGCAGGGGCGCGTACAGGTGCGGGAAGGGGTTGCCGTCGGCGGCCGGCGGGTCGCCCTGCTCCCAGGTGATCGGGACGGGGAGGCGGGACTCGTCGATCACGAGCAGCAGAAGGTCGTCGCGGCCGCGGAACAGCGCGGTGGCGGGAATGTGGGCTTGGTGCTCGGTGGAGCAGTGGATGAAACCCTGGGTGGCCAGGGTGTCGCCCTCGTAGACGCCGGCTGCCTGGGCGGCCTCCCAGGCAGAGCGCGGCACGATGTGCAGGATCATTACTGCTCCTCTCTGCCCGCACAGCCGGCGCCGCACGGTGTCGTCAGCCGCCGCTCAGCGCGGCGTCAACCCTTCTCCAGATACTCAGCCCGATCCTCGTCGACCAGAGCCGCGACCGAGGCGGCCAGCGCGGGGTATTTCGTCAGGTCGGGGTCGTCGCCGACCAGCTCGGAGGCCTCGGCGCGGGCCTCGGTGATCAGTTTCGCGTCGCTGATCAGGGACAGCAGGCGCAGGTGGGAGTGCTTGCCGGACTGGGAGGCGCCCAGCACGTCGCCCTCGCGGCGCTGTTCCAGGTCGATCTCGCTGAGCTTGAAGCCGTCGGTGGTGGAGGCCACGGCGGCGAGGCGCTCGCGGGCCGCGGTGCCCTCGACCGACTCGGTGACCAGCAGGCAGATGCCCGCCGCGGAGCCCCGGCCGACGCGGCCCCGCAGCTGGTGCAGCTGGGAGACACCGAACCGGTCGGCGTCCATGATGACCATGACTGTGGAGTTGGGCACGTCGACGCCGACCTCGATCACCGTGGTCGCCACCAGCACGTCGAGGTCGCCCGCGGCGAACTTGCGCATCACCGCGTCCTTCTCGTCGGCCGGCAGCTTGCCGTGCAGCACCCCGATGCGCAGGCCGTGCAGCGGACCCTCCTCGAGGATCGGCGCGACCTCGAGCACGGCCAGGGGCGGGCGGCGGGCCGGCTCGTTGTCGCCCGGTGGTTCCTCCTCGTCGCCCTCGGCCGTGCCGATGCGCGGACAGACCACGTACGCCTGATGGCCCGCCTGTACCTCTTCGCGCAACCGGCGCCAGGCCCGGTCGAGGAAGGCCGGCTTCTCGGGCGGTACGACGTGCGACGCGATCGGTGAGCGGCCCCGCGGGAGCTGCGACAGGACGGACGTCTCGAGGTCGCCGTAGACGGTCATGGCGACCGTACGGGGAATCGGGGTGGCCGTCATGACCAGCACGTGCGGCGGTTTGGCGGCCTTGGCGCGCAGGGCGTCCCGCTGCTCGACGCCGAACCGGTGCTGCTCGTCGACGACCACCAGACCCAGGTCGTGGAAGTCGACCCCCTCGTAGAGCAGGGCGTGGGTGCCGATGACGATGCCGGCCGTGCCGTCGGCCACCTTGGCCAGCGCGGCCCGGCGGGCGGCGGCGCCGAGCGAGCCGGTGATCAGGGTGAGCTGGGTGCCCGCGGGGTCGCCGTCGATCTCGCCGGCCCGGCCCAGGGCGCCCAGCTGCGCGCCGATGCTGCGGTAGTGCTGGGTGGCCAGCACCTCGGTCGGCGCGAGCAGGGCGGCCTGGCCGCCGGAGTCGACGACCTGGAGCATCGCGCGCACCGAGACGAGGGTCTTGCCCGAGCCGACCTCGCCCTGCAGCAGCCGGTGCATGGGGTGGGGACGGGCCAGGTCGGCCGCGATCTCTTCGCCCACGGCGGCCTGGCCCTCGGTCAGCTCGTACGGAAGGCTCGCGTCGAACTTGGCCAGGATGCCGCCCTCGATCCGCGGGCGGGCGCGGCCGGGCGCGGCCGCGGCCCGGGCCCGGCGCTGCACCAGGGTCAGCTGGACGGCGAAGGCCTCGTCCCACTTGAGGCGGTATTTCGCGGCGTACAGGGCCTCTTTGGAACTCGGCCGGTGGATCTCGCGCAGGGCGTTGCCGATGGACCCCAGATTGCGTTTCGCCCGCACGGTGGCCGGCAGCGGGTCGGCGGGCGGCTCGAACGTCTCGAGCAGGGTGCGAACGCAGCGGGCGATGACCCAGGTGGGCACGGCCTGGGCCGCCGGGTAGACCGGGATCAGCGCGCCCGCGAACTCCTCGATCTCTTCGGCCGCCTCGTCGTGCGTGGCGTCGGCGGCGAGCAGCTGGTAGGCCGGGCTGACCAGCTGGCGTTTGCCGCGGAAGTCGGAGACCTTGCCCGCGAACAGCCCCCAGCGGCCCCGCTTGAGTTCGCGCTCGCGCCACGCCTGACCGAAGAAGGTGCACGTGAGGGTGGCGCCGGACTCGTCGCCGATGGTCAGTTCGAGGATGTTGCCGCGGCGCTGGCGCATCGGCTTGACCGCAACCGACTGGATCTGGGCGAGCACGGTGGCCTGCTCGCCGATTTGCAGCCCGTGGATGGCGGTCTCTTCGCCGCGCTCGTCGTAGCGGCGCGGGAAGTGATAGATCAGGTCGCCCGCGGTGTGCAGGTCGAGGTGGGTGGCCAGCGCCTTGGCGTCGTTCTTCTTGAGCACCTGCTCGAGCGGGGTGTCGGTGGTGGTTCTCGTCTCGCTCATTCCACTCCAACCAGCAGGTGGTAGCGGGGTTGCCCGCCCGTGTAGCACTGCAGCTCGGCGAACGGCCAGACGCGTCCGGCGTGGGCCCGCAGGGTCCCCTCGAGCGCGGCCGGGGCGTCGGCCCCGAGGACGAGGGTGACCAGCTCACCGCCGCCGCCCAGCATGCGGTCGAGCAGGCGGGCGCTGACCTCGGCCAGGTCGTCGCCGATGACGTGCACCTCGCCGTCGACCAGGCCGAGCAGGTCGCCCGCCCGGCACGGGCCGGCGACGGTCAGGGAGTCGCGCCGGGCGGTGCAGACCTCGCCGTAGCGGCAGGCGCCGGCCGCCTCGGCCATGGCGATGACGTCGTCGGCGAAGGGCCGCCGGGGATCACGGACGGCCAGCGCGGCCAGCGCCTGCACCGGGGAGCGGGTGGGGACGACGCTGACCCGCAGACCGGCCGCCTCGGCCTCGCGCGCGGCGGAGAGGGCGACGGCCTGGGTGTTGGCGTCGTTGGGCAGCAGCACGACGCAGCGCGCCCGGGAGGCCCGGACGGCGGCCAGCATCTCGCGCGTCGACGGGTTGCGGCCGACGACAGTGGCCCCCTCGGCCTCGAAGAGCGCGGTCAGACCGTCGCCCGCGGCCACCACGACGGCGGCGCGCTCGGCCGCCTCAGCGTAGGTGTGGTCGTGCTGGTGCTCGTCGAGCGGAGTGACCGTGATGGCGTGGGGCCGCCCGGCCCGGACGCCGGCCTCGATGGCGGGCCCGATGCCGGCCGCGGGCACGTGGACGTGCACGTTCCAGGTGGCGATGCCCGGGTCACCGGAGCCGACCACCACGAGCGAGTCGCCGAGGGCCCCCAGCTCGATCCGGAGCCCGTCGACCGCTGCCGCCTCGGCTTCGAGCAGATACTGCACCTCGTAGCCCCACTCGCCGCGCCCGTCGCCCACGCTGACGGCGGCCGCGGGCTCGACCGTTGCGGGCTCGGCAGCAGTTATGGGCTCGGCGGCGCGGCCGCTGGGGAGGGACAAAGCCTCGACCAAGGCCTCCAGGAGGACGACGAGGCCGCGCCCGCCGGCGTCGACCACGCCGGCGCGGGCCAGGGCGGGAAGCTGCTGGGGGGTGCGGGCCAGCGCCTCAGCCGCGGCCCGGGCGGCTGCGCGGGCCACGGCGAGCAGGTCGTCGGACTTGAGGCGGGACGCCGCGTCGGCGGCCGCAGCGGCCACCGTGAGCACCGTGCCCTCGACCGGGCGGGCGACGGCGGCGTAGGCGGCCTCGGAGGCGGACCGCAGCGCCCGGGCCAGCCCGGCGCCGCGGACGGCAGCGCCGGCGGCGACGCTGTCGGCCATGCCGCGCAGGATCTGCGAGACGATCACGCCGGAGTTGCCCCGCGCGCCCAGCAGCGCGCCCCGGGCCATGCGGCGCAGAGCGCCGCCGGGGGCCGCCGCCTCGGGCGTGGCCGGTTCGAGCGCCTCCAGCGCCTCTTGGGCCGAGGTGAGGGTGAGCACCAGGTTGGTGCCCGTGTCACCGTCGGGCACGGGGTAGACGTTCAGCTCGTCGATCTCGCGCTGGTGGGCTCGCAGCGCCCTCAGGCCGCCGCCGCACCAGCGGCGGACGGCTGCGGCGTCCAGCGTCTCGAGCACGCCAAAATCGTACTGACCGCCACTGACAACTTCTCGTCGCGACCGTCCGTGCCTGTGGACAACTCAGCCCGCTGGGCCCGCCGAGGCGTACGGTCGGGCCCGCCCCCTGGTCGGGCGGGGTGGGTTGGTTGGGGGCGATTCGCTGTTCGGGGCAGGCATCGGGTAACCTTGCCGGGTTGCCTGCGCGGCGGTGTTCGCTGGGCGCCCTCAAGTTCTCTTTTTCGACTCAGGAGTTACCCGTGGCTAGCGTGTGCGACGTCTGTGGCAAGGGACCGGGCTTCGGCCACAACGTGTCCCACTCGCACCGGCGGACCAACCGCCGCTGGAACCCGAACATCCAGTCGGTGCGCACCCCCGCCGGTGGTGGCACGACCAAGAAGCTCAAGGTGTGCACCTCGTGCATCAAGGCCGGCAAGGTCGTCCGCGCCTGATCCAGTCTTGCGATGAACCCCTCGGCCCACGCGGGCCGAGGGGTTATTCGTCTTTCTACAGCTCCTTCGCGTACGAGAGCACGCCGTCGTGGCCCCGGTAATACCCGAAGTCCTCGATGCG
Source organism: Paractinoplanes hotanensis (assembly GCF_023717965.1). Lineage (NCBI taxonomy): Bacteria > Bacillati > Actinomycetota > Actinomycetes > Micromonosporales > Micromonosporaceae > Paractinoplanes > Paractinoplanes hotanensis. The sequence goes on from NZ_JAMQOL010000004.1 coordinate 40,437, forward strand.
CTCGTAGCCGGCCGACTCGTAGAGGGCGATCGCCTCGGGCTGCCGGTCGCCGGTCTCCAGGATCACGCGGCGGCAGCCGGCCACGCGGGCCGACGCCTCGATCGCCGCGAGCATGCGGCGACCGAGGCCGCGGCCGCGGGCTGACCTGGCCGTGAACATGCGCTTGAGCTCGGCGTCGTCGCCGTGGCGGCGCCAGGCGGCACAGGCCACCAGGCGCTCACCGCCGTCGGCCACGTAGAAGGCGCCGTTGGGCGTGGCGAAGTCCTCGTCGGCGATGGGTGTGTCGTCGCCGGAGCCCCCGTACCGCTCGGAAAGCTCGGCGATCACGTCGACGAGCAGCGCCCGGACGGACAGCTCGGTGTAGTCGGCCTGCCTGATCTTGATTTCTTGCACAACGGGCAAGCGTAATCAGCGGAAGTGGTCCCAGCCCAGTGGGCCGCTCCACGGTTTGCGGTCGACGGTGATGCCGGTGCCCTCGTGCACCACGCCGATCGCCTGCCAGCCGGGCGGAAGCTCGGCGCCGGGCGGGAACGTCGCGGCCAGGGCGTGATCGTCGCCACCACCCAGGATCCACTGCAACGGGTCGACGCCGAGCGCGGTCGCGGCGTCGAGCATCTGGCCCGAGACCTCGAACGACTCGGTGCGCACGTCGACGCCGACCACGCTGGCCCGGGCGATGTGGCCGAGGTCCTGGAGCAGGCCGTCGGAGACGTCGATCATCGAGGTGGCGCCGGCCCGGGCCGCGGCCGGGCCCGCCGCGTACGGCACGTCGGGGCGCCGGTAGGCCTCGACCAGCGCTTTCGGTGTACGGAAACCCCGCGACAGCACCGTGTAGCCCGCCGCCGCGTAGCCGATCCGACCGGCCAGCGCGATGACGTCGCCGGGCTGGGCCCCGCTGCGCAGCACGGGCGCCTGCCCACCCAGGTCGCCCAGGGCGGTCACCGCGATGGTCAGCGTCGGGCTGGACGACGTGTCCCCGCCCACCACCGCCGCGCCGACCTTGGCGGCCTCGTCGGAGAGCCCACCGGCCAGATCCTCGGCCCAGCTCACCTCGAGATCCGTGGGCGCGCACAAACCGACCAACAGGGCTGTCGGCGCCGCTCCCATGGCGGCTATGTCGGCCAGATTGGCGGCGGCTGCCCGGTGGCCCACGTCGGCCCCGGAGGACCAGTCGCGGCGGAAATGACGGCCCTCGACCAGGACATCGGTGGAGGCCACGATCCGTCCGTCGGGGGCGGCGACGATGGCGCTGTCGTCGCCGGGACCGAGCAGTGTCGTCGGACCGTTCTCGAGCCGGGCGACTACCCGGGCGATGAGCCCGAACTCCCCGGCCTCGGCGATGCTCACTTGAGTGGCCTTTCGTTCCTGATGCGGCCCGCTGTCGCGCGGATCCTTACGGTAGTTTTCACGTTCGGGTTACGGCGGAGGCGGAATGGAGTCGGAGCGTGGTACAGGCATACATCCTGATCCAGACCGAGGTCGGAAGGGCCCATGACGTGGCCGCCGCGATCGGCAAAATTCCTGGTGTCGTGCGCGTCGACGCGGTCACCGGCCCCTATGACGTGGTGGTTCTGGCCGAGGCGCACACGGTTGACGACCTCGGCGGGCTCATTGTGAGCAAAGTCCAGTACGTACCCGGCATCATGCGAACCCTCACCTGCTCCGTGGTAAACCTCTGACCATGGTCGACGTGGAGACTCCCCCGGCGAAATCGAAGAAGACGGACCCGGCGACGCGGGGTGCGGCCCTGTGGGCCACGGTGATCGCCGTTCCCGTCGCCGTGCTCGTCGGCCTGGTGGCCTTCTGGCAGATCACGCCGCAGGACGGCGGGACGGCCGCGGCGCCGTCCGCCTCGGCGCCGGTCGCGGTGCCGTCCACCCCGGTGAAGCTGGCCGCGCCCGAGCTCGACGCCCGTACGACCCAGGTCTGCCTGGCCGTGACCTCCCAGCTGCCCACCGAGCTGCGGGGGCTGCCCGGCCGCAAGGTGACGGCCGGCCCCGAGCAGAACGCGGCCTGGGGTGAGCCGCCGGTCACGCTGCAGTGCGGGGTGACCCAGCCGACCATGTGCGAGCGGGTCGACGGCGGCCATGCCGGCTGCGTGCCGCTCGACGCGACGATGCTCGCGATGGACGGCGTCTGCTGGTGGGCCGAGGACGGCCCGGCCATCGACGTCTTCACCACGATGGACCGTGAGGTCGCCGTGCAGGTGAGCGTGCCCGGCAGCTACAACCAGACCGGCCAGTGGGCCAACGAGTTCTCCGAGCCGGTGGTCAAGACGGTCAAGTCGACGACCAAGGGCGTCCCCAGCGGCTGCAAGGGCTAGTGCAGGCCCGATCCGCGACGCAGGGCGGTGCGGATCAGGCGGTCGACCACCTTGGGGTATTCGAGGCCGGTGGCCGCCCACATCAGCGGGAACATCGACGTCGGCGTCATGCCCGGCATCGTGTTGATCTCGTTGAGGTAGACCTGGTGGTCGGCCGTCACGAAGAAGTCGACCCGGGCCAGGCCGGCGCAGTCGAGGGCGGTGAAGGTCTGCCGGGCGTACTCCTGCACCTGGCGGGTCACCTCGGCCGGGAGGTCGGCCGGCAGGTCGTACCGACCGCCGTCGATGTACTTCGTCTCGAAGTCGTACCAGTCGGCGTCGCCGACCTGGATCTCGGCCAGCAGCGAGGCCTCGGGGGCGCCGCCGGCCTCGCTCTCGAGCACGCCGCATTCGATCTCGCGGCCCACGATCGCGGCCTCGACCAGCACCTTGGGGTCGATCTCGCGGGCGACGGCGACGGCCTTGTCGAGGTCGGCCCAGTCGGTGACCTTGGTGATGCCGTGCGAGGAGCCGGCCCGGGCCGGCTTCACGAAGACGGGCAGGCCCAGGCGCTCCTTGTCGGGTTCGCTGAGCGAGACGCCGGCCCGCAGGACCACGTACGGGCCGACCGGGATGCCCTCGGCCAGCGCGAGCTTCTTGGTGAATTCCTTGTCCATGGCCGCGGCCGAGGCGAAGACGTTGGCGCCCACGTAGGGCAGGCCGGCCATCTCGAGCATGCCCTGGATCGTGCCGTCCTCGCCGTAGGCGCCGTGCAGCACCGGGAAGACCACGTCGACCCCGGCCAGCGTCGAGATGCCGTCGGTGGGCTCGCGCACGATCAGCTCGGTGGCCGTCGGGTCGGCCGCCAGCACGACCGCGCTGCCGCTGGCCGCGGTGATCTCGGGCAGCGTCCGGTCGGCGATGGCGAAGGTGGACGGATCGTCCCCGGCGACCACCCAGCGGCCCTCACGGGTGATGCCGACCGGGAGCACCTCGTACTGGTCCGGGTCGAGCGCGCGCAGGATGCTGCCGGCGCTCACGCACGAGATCCCGTGCTCGCTGCTGCGACCGCCGAAGACGATCGCGACACGGGTTTTCCGAGGGGTCGTCACTTTCTTTGGGCCTCTCGCTAGCGGGCATGCCGGGGGGAACCCTACTCTGCGTTAGCCACTCGCGGGATCACCCGGCCTCGGGGCCGGGACAGGGGAACGGGCAGTTCATGAGAGCAGCACTCCACGTGATCGCCGGGCCGGGGCCCGGGCAACTCGCGACCATCGCGCACCCGCGCGCTGACGCCTGGCCGGTCGAACAACTCGGCGCGCTCGCCCGCGCCGGGGTGAACGTCGTCGTCTCGGCCCTGACCACCACCGAACAGCACCGGCTCGGCTTCGGCGACACCGCGTCGGCGGCCGCGACGTACGGGCTGGAGTTCCTGTCGTTCCCGGTGCCGGACGGCGGCGTCCCGCGCGACGAGGCCGTCCAGGTCGTCGCGCTGGCGACGAGGCTGGCCGGCCAGGTGCGCTCCGGCCGCTTCGTCGTGACCCAGTGCTTCGGCGGCATCGGCCGCTCGACGCTGCTGGCCTGCACGACGCTGGTGCTGCTGGGCATCGCCCCCGGCGAGGCGCTGAGCCGGGTGACCGGCGGCACCGAGATGCCGATCACCCAGGACTGGCTGTACGACTTCGCGGCCTCCCACCCGTCGCGGCGCACGGCCTGATCGCCGCTACGTCGCCGACCGCTTGACGGCGACGTCGCGGAGCAGCCGGTGCGTCGCCGCCCAGCCCAGCACGACCGCGACAGCGGTCAGGGTCAGCGCGATCGCGTAGGGCAGCCGGGCGATCAGCTCACCGGAGTCGTCGATCTCGATCAGCCCGTTGCCGGTCAGCGCCGGCAACGAGCCGGGCGCGATCAGCAGCACGCCGATCCACGGCCGGAACCGGTAGAACCCGGCCGTAATCAGGATGCCCGAGGTGACGAAGCCCGCCGTGGCCGGCAGCAGATGGAAGTACTCGGCCGCCGCCTCGCCGAACCGGAACACCGGGTAGCTCTCGGCCCGGTGGCCGGCCAGGCCCAGGACGACGCTCTCGACGGCGTGCCCGACGACGACCACGGCCGGGAAGACAATCGTGACAGCCAGGGCCGACAAGGCCATCCCCCGCAGGAACTCGTGCCGGGTCACCCCGTTCGCCACGAAGATCTTGAAGAACATGCTGACCAGCAGGATGCCGGCGACCAGCGGCCAGTAGAGGGCGGCCGCGCCCGCGACGACCAGCCAGAAGCTGAACCGCACCGGACCCGCCGCCGAGATCGCGGCCACCGCGACCACCTCGACCGCGACCAGGATGGCGGCGAACCAGAGGATCATCGGCCGCCAGAGCCGGAGCAGGGACGTGACGACACTCATCGGGAAGCCTCCAGCCGCTGCGAGGTGAGGTGCACGAACAGGTCCTGCAGGCCGAGCGGGCCGAACGTCAGGCCCGCCTGCTCGCCCCGGGCGATCTCGCCGGGCTCGAGCCGGCCGTCCAGGGTCAGGGCGCGTACGCCGCCGAGGCTCTGCTCACCGAGCACCGTGTGCCCGGCGGCGAAGGCGGTGACCCGCTCGGCCGGCCCGGTGACGGTGACCCCGCGCCCGCGCAGCGCGTCGGTCTCGTCGTGCAGCAGGATCCGGCCGCGGTCGATGATGACGACACGCTCGAAGAGATCGGCCACCTCCTCGATGAGGTGGGTGGAGAGGATGACCGTGCGCGGGTGGGACAGGTAGTCGGCCAGCAGCTCGCGGTAGAACAGGGTGCGGGCCACCGCGTCCATGCCCAGATAGGACTCGTCGAGGATGGTCAACGGCGCCCGCGCGGCCAGCCCGAGCACCACCCCGACGACCGAGCGCTGGCCCCGCGAAAGGGCCGAGACGCGCTTGCGGCTGTCGAGCTCGAAGATGTCGAGCAGCTTGAGCGCATACTCCGCGTCCCAGGTCGGCCGCAGCCAGCCCGCGACGTCGAGCGCCGTGCGCACCCGGTCCGAGTCGTTCAGGTCGAGCGTGTCGCGGACGAACACCGTGCCCCGCATGACCCGCGGATTCTCGAACGCCTCGACCCCGTCGACCAGAACGGTGCCCCGGTTCGGGCGCCGGTAGGAGGCCAGCGCGCTGAGCAGGCTGGTCTTGCCCGACCCGTTGCGCCCCAGCAGCCCGTAGATCTTGCCGGTCGGCAACGTGAGATGCACGTCGTCGACGGCCAGGGTGTCGCCGTAGCGGATGGTCACACCCCGCATCTCGATCATCGCCGGCTCCCCAGGTAGTGCGTGATCTCGTCGATGCTGATGCCGACCCGATCCGCCTCGTCGAGCACCGGCTCGAGCGCCTCGGCGAAGAAGCGTTCCCGCCGGGCCGCGCGCAGCTTGCCGGGCGCGTCCGGGCTGACGAACATGCCGATCCCCCGCTTCTTGTAGAGAACCCCCTCGTCGACCAGCTGGGCGAAGCCCTTGGCCGCGGTGGCCGGGTTGATGCGATAGAAGGCCGCGTACTGGTTGGTGGACATGACCTGCTCGTCCTCCCGGAGGGAACCACTGAGGATGTCGTTCTTGATGCCGTCGGCGATCTGCAGGTAGATCGGGCTGCGGTCGTTGAACACGCGACCCTCCCTACGTTGGTTCATTACTCATGTAACTAACCATAGAAGCGCTGAGGATCGAAATCAATACGTACGCGGCGTGGATCAGCACCCGCCTCCCGAGCGGGCTTCGCGCCGTCGTCGGTCGCGGCCGAGCCCGGCCGCCGGCTCATGAGATCGGTCCCCGGCGTGCAAGATACGGAAGCTTTTCCCGAAGACGCGGAACGTCGGTGCTCCCCCTGGACGCACTCTGGTCCAGGACGTCGTGACCGGCGTCAGGCGGCGAACGTCTGGGGCAGCACGCCGTTGTCCCACAGGGTGTCGAGGTGGTCGAGGAAGCCGACCAGGCTGCGCTCCAGTTCGCGGCGCTCGGTGGACGGCAGAGCGGCCAGCGGGTCGCTGAACACGAGCCCCTCGGGGTGCTTGGCCCGGGTGCCGACGAACTTGCGGCACGAGGAGCACCAGACGTAGCTCACCAGCGTGGGGCGACGGGCGTTCTCGGGGGCGGTGACATAAGCGCGGAGACTCTTGTCCCCGCACGAGGGGCACTCTCGCTCGCCCGGGGCGGCGAAGAAGCTCTCGCCCTGGGTCATGGCGGCTACCTGGTCACCGGAGAAGCTGTCCCAACTCACCCGGGCACGGTATCCCGCCCGCCCCCGGCCAGTGGATCACTCGGGGGCGTGGCGGGTCAGGCCTCGTCGAGGGCGGCGGTCAGGTCGGCCAGCAGGTCGACCGTGTCCTCGATGCCGCACGACAGACGGATGAAGCCGGGGGACGTGTCGTCGCCCCACTGGGCGCGGCGGTCGGCTGTGGTGTGGACGCCGCCGAACGACGTGGCCGCGAAGACCAGCTCGGCTGCCGTCAGGAAGCGGGCCACCCGCTGCGCGTCGCCCAGGTCGAACGAGACCACGCCGGGGATGCGCCGCATCTGGCGGGACGCCACGGCGTACGACGGGTCGGAGTTCAGACCCGGCCAGCGCAGCCCGGTCACGTCGGCCCGGCCGCTCAGCAGGGCCGCCACCGCCGCCGCGTTCTGGCTCTGGCGGGCCAGGCGCAGGTCGAGCGTGGCGATCGAGCGGTGGGCCAGCCACGCGTCGAAGGCGCCGGGAACCGCGCCGGTGTGCTTGCGCCAGGTCTCGACCTTGTCGAACAGCGCCGGGTCGTTGGTGGCGACGTAGCCCAGCAGCACGTCGGAATGGCCGGTCAGCGCCTTCGTGCCGGACGCGACGACCAGGTCGGCTCCGAGCGCCAGCGGGTTCTGGCCGAGCGGCGTGGCCGTGGTGTTGTCGACGGCCACCAGCGCGCCGGCGGCGTGCGCGGCCGCGGCGACCTCGGCGATGTCGCAGACGTCGAGGCCGGGATTGGCCGGGGTCTCGAGCAACACCAGGCGTACGCCGGTGAAGTCGGGGAACGGACCGGCGGTCGGCGCCGGCACCGTCGTCACACCGAGGTCGCGAAGGGTGCTCTCGGCGAAGCTGCGGACCGTGAAGTAGCCGTCGGAGGGCAGGACCACCGTGTCGCCGCTGCGGAGCACAGAGAGCAGCAGAGCGGTGATCGCCGCCTGACCGCTGGCGAACGTCAGCGTCCGGCCGCCCTCGAGCTGGCCGATCGCCGACTCGAGCAGGCGCCGGGTGGGGTTGTCGGGCCGCCCGTAGCCGTTGTCGCCGACCTGCCCTTGCTCGGGGTCGAGGTGGTAGGGCGCGGCGAAGACCGGGCCGGGCAGGAACGGGTCGCCCGGCTCGGCCTCGGGCAGTCCCGCGTGCACAACCCTGGTTCCGTCGCTGTAGCTCAGCTCGCTCACTCCGGCTTCATCTCCCGACCCATCAGCAGTTTCACCGCGACCCGCGGGTCCACACCCTCGTGGCACACCCGCTCGACCTGCTCGGTGATCGGCACCTCGACCCCGTGCGCGCGGGCCAGGTCGCGGATCGCCAGGCAGCTCTTGACGCCCTCGGCCGTCTGCCGGGCGGCCGCCTGCGCCTGCTCCAGAGTCTTGCCCAGACCCAGTTGCTCGCCGAAGGTGCGGTTGCGTGACAGTGGCGACGAACACGTCGCCACCAGGTCGCCCAGCCCGGCCAGGCCGGCGAAGGTGAGCGGGTCGGCGCCCAGCGCCACCCCCAGCCGGGCCGTCTCGGCCAGGCCGCGGGTGATCAGCGACGCCTTGGTGTTGTCGCCCAGCTTCATCGCCGCCGCCATGCCGTAGGCCAGGGCGATCACGTTCTTGACGGCCCCGCCCAGCTCGCAGCCGACCACATCCTCGCTCGTGTAGGGACGCATGTAGGGCAGCGCGATCGCGTGCTGCACGGCCCGGCGCCGGTCGGCGTCGGCGCCGGCCACCACCGTGGCGGCCGGCTGCTCGGCGGCGATCTCGGGCGCCAGGTTGGGCCCGGAGACGACCACCACCCGGGACGCGTCGACCCGGGCCGTCTCGACGATGACCTGGCTCATCCGTTTGGTCGTGCCGAGTTCGATGCCCTTCATCAGCGAGACGATCGTCGAGTCGGCCTCGAACGCGCCCGCCCACTCGGCGAGGTTGCCGCGCAGCGTCTGGGACGGCACGGCGATCGCCACTATTCCGGCGCCGGACACGGCCTCGGTCAGGTCGCCGGTGGCGGTGATGCGCTCGGGCAGCTTGAGCCCGGGCAGCGCGCTCTCGTTGAGGTGGTGGTCGCGGATCGAGGTGACGACCGCCTCGCGGCGGGCCCACATGGTGACGTCGGCGCCGGCCTCGGCCAGCATCTTGGCGAAGGCCGTGCCCCAGGCGCCGGCCCCGATCACCGCGGCCCGGCTCATCCGGCGTCCCCGGCGCTGGGCGCCTGGCGCCGCGGGCGGTCGTAGAGGGCGGCCGGCGGTTGCTCGCCGCGCAGCTCGCCGACGAGCAGGCTGATGTCGTGCATGATCGTGTCGGTCATCTGCTCGAGCACCTGCCGGGTCGGGGTCGTGCCGTGCCACCGGCTCAGGTCGACCGGCGGACCGGCTGTCACCGTGACCGGCGTACGCCGGAATCGCAGTTTGCTGGTGCGGGGATCGAAGATGCGCTCGGCCCCCCAGTTGGCCACCGGGACCACCGGCGCGCCGGTGACCAGGGCCAGCCGGGCCGCGCCGGTCTTGCCCCGCATCGGCCACAGGTCGGGCTCGCGGGTGGTCGTGCCCTCGGGATAGATCACCACGACGCCGCCCTGCTGGAGCGCGTCGACCAGCACGTCGAGGGACTTCACGGCCTCGACACTGCCGCGTTCCACCGGGATCTGCTGGACCTTGCGGAGAAAGCCGCCGAGCAACGGCACCTTCCACAGGCTGGCCTTGCCCAGGAAGCGGGGCCACCGGCCGGCGCTGAAGATGTAGTAGCCGACGATGACCGGATCGAAATGCGACACATGGTTCGGGGCGATGATCACGCCGCCGGACCGCGGGATGTGTTCCGTGCCGAGCCAGGTCCGGCTGGTCCAGACCTTGAGCACAGGAATCACCAGTGCCGCCGCGAAACTCCGCCAGAATCCGAGCCTGCGGTGTGCCACGGCTCCTCCTGCCCTGCTCGGGCGGCGGTTCCCCGTCGCCCTGGTCGTCGTGCCTGCGTCGAAATCATGCCTGCTCGCGGCCTGCGGTACCAGGTAGGGGTCCTTACCGGCTCCGCTGGCACACTGGTGACGATGACTACGGGCGACTGGGTGGCGGTCATGCCGGTGAAGCGGCTGACGGCCGCGAAGAGCCGGCTGCGCGGTGCCGTGCCCGCCGCCCGGCACGGCGATCTCGCGCTGGCCATGGTGCGCGACACCGCGGCCGCTGTGCTGGCCGCTCCGGCCGTGGCCGAGCTGCTGGTGGTGACCGACGACCCGGTGACGGCCGCGGCCGTGACCGCCCTGGGCGCCCGCGTGGTGCCCGACCGGCCGGCCGCCGGGCTCAACGAGGCCATGCGGTACGGCGCCGACGAGGTCGCCGGGCTCGGCGCCCACCGCGCCGTGCTGGCCGGCGATCTGCCCGCGCTGCGCCCCGCACAGCTCGACGCGGCGCTGGCTGCCGCCCGGCCCGGCCGCGCGTTCGTGGCCGACGCCGCCGGCAGCGGCACGGTCCTGCTGGCAGTGCCGCCCGGCGAGCCGCTCGACCCGCGGTTCGGCATCGGTTCGGCGGCCGCCCACGTCGGCTCCGGAGCACGCCCGCTCACGGGCGACTGGCCCGGCCTGCGGCAGGACGTCGACACCCCGGGCGACCTGCGCACCGTCCTCGGCCTGGGCGCCGGCGAGCACACCTGTGCCCTGCTGCGTGACGTGGGACTCAAGGTGGCCTGCGTCTCCGCCGCCTGACCGGTAGCGTCAAGGCCATGCAGGGCACCGTCGCGACCTTCGACCCCACCTCCCGCAGCGGCACTCTGCTGCTCGACGACGGCACTGAGCTGGCCTTCGGCGCGCCCGCCTTCGACGCCTCCGGGCTGCGGAAACTGCGTCTGGGGCAGCGGGTCGCCATCGAGGCCGGCGAGGACGGCCACGTCCGCCAGGTGAGAATTCCCGGGGTCGACTGAAACGGTGCAGCTGTGTCCGTTTCACGTTCTGGCGAAACCGGCGATGATGGTGCGATGCACACCTCGCCCCGGACCCCCACCAGCCGCCGGCGTGGCCCGGACGGCCGCTTCCTTCCCCGCACGACCAAGAGCGAAACGGCAGATCCGGCGCCCGTGTGCGAGACCGCGGACGCCGATCCGACAACGACGGAGCGAGTGGTGACCACCAGCATCGAGCCCGACGACCTGACCGAGCGCGACGGCCCCGAGCTGACCGAGCTGCCGGAGGACAGGTTCCTCAACCGGGAACTCTCCTGGCTCGACTTCAACGCCCGGGTGCTGGCGCTGGCCGAGGACCCGGAGACCCCGCTGCTCGAACGGGCCAAGTTCCTGGCCATCTTCGCCAGCAACCTCGACGAGTTCTACATGGTGCGGGTCGCGGGCCTGAAGCGCCGGCTCAACGCCGGTCTGCCCATGCGCGGTGGCGACCGCTCCTCGTTGCGCAACCAGCTCGACATGATCTCGCAGCGCACGGCCGACCTGGTGACCCGGCAGTCGGCCTGCTTCGGCGACGAGGTGCGCCCCAAGCTGTCGGCCGAGGGCATCGAGGTGGTCGCCTGGGCCGAGCTGGACGCCCCCGAGCGGGAACGTCAGCGCACGTACTTCCGCGAGCAGGTGTTCCCCGTGCTGACGCCGCTCGCGGTCGACCCGGCGCACCCGTTCCCGTACATCTCGAACCGGTCGCTGAACCTCGCGGTCGTGCTGCGGGATCCCGACGGCAGCGGAAACGAGCTGTTCGCCCGCATCAAGGTCCCGAACAACGTGCCGCGCTTCGTGACGGTGCAGAACGACAGCCGGGCGGCGCGTTTCCTGCCCGTCGAGGAGCTCATCGCCGTCCACCTCGACCAGCTCTTCCCGGGCATGCAACTGCAGGAGTGGCACCTGTTCCGGGTCACCCGCAACGCCGAGCTCGAGGTCGACGAGGACCGCGACGAGGATCTGCTGCAGGCGCTCGAGCGCGAGCTGGCCCAGCGCCGCTTCGGCCCGCCGGTGCGCCTCGAGGTCGCCGCCTCGATCAGCGACCACGTGCTCGACCTGCTGGTCCGCGAGCTCGACGTGGTCAGCTCGGACGTGCAGCGGGTGCCCGGCCTGCTCGACCTCTCGGCCCTGTGGCAGGTCTTCGGCGAGTGCGACCGCGACGATCTGAAGGACCGTCCTTTCGTGCCGGCGACGCATCCGCAGCTTGCCGACGGTGAGGTGCCGCGGAGCGTCTTCAACCGGCTGCGCGAGAGCGACATCCTGGTCCACCACCCCTACCACTCGTTCTCGACGAGCGTTCAGCGCTTCATCGAGCAGGCCGCGGCCGACCCCCACGTGCTGGCCATCAAGCAGACCCTCTACCGCACCTCGGGTGACTCGCCGATAGTCGACGCGCTGGTCGACGCGGCCGCCGCCGGCAAGCAGGTGGTGGTGCTGGTCGAGGTGAAGGCGCGCTTCGACGAGGTGGCCAACATCGCCTGGGCCCGCACGCTCGAGCGGGCCGGCTGCCATGTCGTCTACGGCCTGGTGGGGCTCAAGACCCACTGCAAGACCGCATTGGTCGTACGCCAGGAAGGCCACCAGATCCGGCGGTACTGCCACATCGGCACCGGCAACTACCACCCGAAGACCGCGCGCCTCTACGAGGACTTCGGCATGCTGACCGCCGACCCCGAGGTCGGCGCCGACGTCACCGACCTGTTCAACGTGCTCACCGGCTACAGCCGCCAGCGGTCGTACCGCCGCCTGCTGGTGGCGCCGCACGGCGTCCGCTCCGGCCTGATCGAGCGGATCGAGGAGCAGGCCCGCATCGCCCGCGCGGGCGGCGAGGCGCTGGTGCAGATCAAGGTGAACTCGCTCGTCGACGAGGAGACCATCGACGCGCTCTACCGGGCCTCGCAGGACGGCGTGCGGTCCGATCTGATCATCCGCGGCATGTGCGCGCTGCGGCCCGGCGTCCCCGGTCTGTCCGACAACATCCGGGTCCGCTCGATCGTCGGCCGCTTCCTGGAGCACTCGCGCGTGTTCCGGTTCGGCGCCGGCGACGACGCCGAATACTGGATCGGCTCGGCCGACATGATGCACCGCAACCTCGACCGCCGGGTCGAGGCGCTGGTGCGGGTCACCCTGCCGACCGCCCGCGAAGAGCTGCGCTACGTGCTCGACCTGTCGATGAGCGACACCACCGAGGGCTTCGACCTGGCCGGCGACGGCACCTGGCACCGGCACCCGGCCAGCCCCACCGACCCGCACGTCCACCTGCAGGAGGCGTTGCTGCGCCGGGTCATCGGCAAGGCGGTCAAGTGAGCGAGACGACCGCGGTCCGCGCCGCCGGTGGCGTTCTCGTACGCGACGGCCGGGTCTGTCTCGTGCACCGCCCCCGTTACGACGACTGGGCGCTGCCCAAGGGCAAGCTCGACAACGACGAGCCGCCGATCCTCGGCGCCGCTCGCGAGGTGCTGGAAGAGACCGGCCAGACGCCCCGGGTCCGGGCGGCCCTGCCCGCTGTTTCCTACACGCTGCCGGACGGCCGCCCCAAGACGGTCGACTACTGGCTGATGGAGGCGGTGGGTGACGGTGGCCCCGTGCAGGACACCCACGAGGTCGACGAGATCGCGTGGCTGCCGTTCGACGAGGCCGCGGCCCGGCTGACCTACGCCGACGAGCGGGCCGTGCTCGAGCACGCCGCTTCCCTGCCCCCGATCACGTCGGTGTTCGTGCTGGTGCGGCACGCGCACGCCGGCGAGCGCAAGAAGTGGTCGGGCAACGACGCGCTGCGCCCGATCGACGCCCAGGGTCAGGCCGAGGCCGAGCGGTTCGCCGCGATCTGCGGCCCGATCGGTCCGGAAAGGCTGATCACGGCGACGCCGTTGCGATGCAAGCAGACCCTGGAGCCGGTGTCGGCCGCGCACGGCGGTCTGCCGATCGTCGTCGACGGCGCGTTCGCCGAACCGGCCGATGCCGACGAGGCGCCGGCCAAGGCCAAGCTGGCCGCGCAGCGCCTGCTCGATGTGCGTTCCGGCGGCCGCACGGTGATCTGCAGCCAGGGCAAGATAATCCCGCACCTGCTGGCCACCCTGCTCGACGAGGCCGACAGCGAGCCCTACAAGACCGCCAAGGGCGACGCCTGGCTGCTCACCTGGACCGGCGACCGCCTGCTCGAACCGGCTCGGCTCTAGTACGTACCGGGTCGGCGCGCCAGAAGCCGATCAGGTCGCCGGTCAGCCACCGGGCGCGCCACAACTCGTCCTCGCGCGGCTCCCAGTCGCGCAGGGGCAGCAGTGAGACCCGCCAGCCGAGCACACAGACCAGATACCAGTTGTAGAGCGGGATCAGGCCGAGCCAGGCGTCCCGGGGCCGGTACGAGGCCCACGGGGCGAGCACGCGCACGACGAGCGCGGCCCAGGCCCCGGTGACGAGCCAGTCCAGCAGTCCCGAGCCGGTGTACTGCTTGGCCAGCCCGCCGAGCGTCCAGCCCGGCACCACGGCGGCCGTGAACACCAGCGCGGCGATGAGCGACCGGCCGAACAGTCCCCGCGGCGACACATCACGCCCCATGCCCGCAGACGGTAGGCGCGCTGCCGTTCCCCCGACCCGGACACACGAAAGGCGTCCACCGTTCGGGTGGACGCCTTTTCGCGCGGAACTAGCGGGTCTTGCGGGTCGTGCCCGTGGCGCGGGCGCGAGCCGGAGTCGCCGCGGTGGCCGCGGTCGTGGTCTTGCGGGCGGTCGTCTTCTTGGCGGCCGCCGTCTTGGTCGCCGGGGCGGCCTTGGTGGCGGCGGTCTTGGTGGCGGCCGTCTTCTTGGCTGCCGTCGCCTTGGTAGCGGTGCTCTT
>NZ_JAMQOL010000040.1:0-149824 GCF_023717965.1 Paractinoplanes hotanensis
CGCCCGCCCCCCCCCCCGCGGGGGGGGGGGGGGGGGCCCCCCCCCCCCCCCCCGCTACGACATCTGCCGTTGACGTATTCGGTGTTGACGTGGGTTTACTGCTGGTGCTTGCGGCGGGCGGCGGCCCGGCCGCGGGTCTGCTGGTCGAGCACGACCTTGCGGATGCGCACCGCGGCCGGAGTGACCTCGACGCACTCGTCCTCGCGGCAGAACTCGAGCGCCTGCTCCAGCGAGAGCTTGCGCGGCGGGATCAGGCGCTCGGTGTTGTCGGCGGCCGCGGCCCGCATGTTGGTGAGCTTCTTCTCCTTGGTGATGTTGACGTCCATGTCGTCCTCGCGGGAGTTCTCGCCGACGATCATGCCCTCGTACACCTCGGTGGCCGGCTCGACGAAGAGCTGGCCGCGCTCCTGCAGGTTGATCATGGCGAACCCGGTGACCGCGCCGGCCCGGTCGGCCACCATCGAGCCGTTGCTGCGGGTGCGTAGCTCGCCGAACCACGGCTCGTAGTCCTCGAACAGGTGGTGCATGATGCCGGTGCCGCGGGTCTCGGTGAGGAACTCGGTGCGGAAGCCGATCAGGCCGCGCGCCGGGACCAGCCATTCCATGCGCAGCCAGCCGGTGCCGTGGTTGATCAGCTCTTCCATCCGGCCCTTGCGGGTGGACAGCAGCGTGGTGATGGCGCCCATGTACTCGTCGGGGGCGTCGATCGTCAGCCGCTCGACCGGCTCGTGGACCTTGCCGTCGATGGTCTTGGTGACCACCTGCGGCTTGCCCACGGTGAGCTCGTAGTTCTCGCGGCGCATCTGCTCGACCAGGATGGCCAGGGCGAGCTCGCCACGACCCTGCACCTCCCAGGCGTCCGGCCGCTCGGTGTTGAGGATGCGCAGCGAGACGTTGCCGACCAGCTCGCGGTCGAGGCGGTCCTTGACCATGCGGGCCGTGACCTTGGCCCCCTTGACCTTGCCGACCAGCGGCGACGTGTTGGTGCCGAGGACCATCGAGATGGCCGGCTCGTCGACGGTGATCAGCGGGAGCGGGATCGGGTTCTCCGCGTCGGCCAGGGTCTCGCCGATCATGATGTCGGAGATGCCGGCGACGGCCATGATGTCACCCGGGCCGGCGCTCTCGGCCGGCTTGCGCTCGAGGCCCTCGGTGATCAGCAGTTCCGAGATGCGGACGTTGCTGATCGTGCCGTCGGTCTTGCACCAGGCCACGGTCTGGCCCTTGCGGATCGTGCCCTCGTGCACCCGGCACAGCGCGAGGCGGCCGAGGAAGTTGGAGGCGTCGAGGTTGACGACGTGCGCCTGCAGCGGCGCGCCCTCGGTGTAGGTCGGCGCGGGGATGGTCTCGAGAATGGTGTTGAACAGCACCTCGAGGTCGGTCGCGTCCTCGGGGACGGTGCCGTCCTTGGGCTGGTTGAGCGAGGCGATGCCGTCGCGGGCGCACGCGTAGACGATCGGGAACTCGATCTGGTGCTCGTCGGCGTCGAGGTCGAGGAAGAGCTCGTACGTCTCGTCGACGACCTCCTTGATCCGAGCGTCGGGACGATCGACCTTGTTGATGATCAGGATGATCGGCAGCTTGGCGGCCAGCGCCTTGCGGAGCACGAATCGGGTCTGGGGGAGCGGGCCCTCGGACGCGTCGACGAGCAGGGCAACCCCGTCGACCATCGTGAGCCCGCGCTCGACCTCGCCGCCGAAGTCGGCGTGGCCGGGGGTGTCGATGATGTTGATGGTGACGGGCGCGTCGGCCCCGGTCGGCTGGTAGCTGATCGCCGTGTTCTTGGCGAGAATGGTGATGCCCTTTTCCCGCTCCAGGTCTCCGGAGTCCATGACGCGGTCGGCCATCTCGCCCCGTGCGTGGGACTGGCTCCCCTGGCGCAGCATGGCGTCGACCAGGGTGGTTTTGCCATGGTCGACGTGGGCGATGATGGCGACGTTGCGTAGGTCGGTGCGGGTCTGCATACCACCATTGTCCCCGGAGAAAGTTGCGGTCGCGGGTCGGGGTCGATCGACGTTTCAGTCCTCGTTTAAGGGTGCTGCGCCGGATCGGGACGAAGGGTTAGCGTCCGCCGGCAACAGGTGCTTACGGGGAGGAATGAGATGGCGCGAGGACTCAAGATAGGCGCGGCCGTCGTCGCGCTGGTCATAGCCACCGGCTGCGGGCTGGTCCGCGGTAACGACGACGAGGTGGCGGCTCCGGCGCCGACCGCGGAGTCGGTGGCCCCGTCCGAGGAGCCCGAGCCGATCGCCGAAGTCACCGAGGCGCCGACGCCCGCGCCGGTGGCCACGTCGAAGAAACCGTCGAAGAAGGCCACCACCAGGGCCGCCGAGCCGACCCAGCCCGCGTTCTGGAGCGAGTTGCCGGCCTGTGCGCACTACGACAAGACGAAGCCGGTGCCCAAGAAGACGGTCAAGAAGGCGCTGCGGTCGGCCTCGTCGCGCATCTACTGGCGTACCGAAGCACCGACCTTGAAGTTGAACTATCCGCTGGTCAAGGCCATCGCTTGGCAGGAGAGCGGCTGGCAGACCAACATCCACAACTGTGACGGCGGGACGGGCGTCATGCAGGTCATGCCGGACACCGTGGATTTCGTCAACAACCGGTTCGGCCTGGCCTACGACGCGAAGAACTACAAGGACAACGCGTACGCGGGCGCCAACTACATGGCCTGGTTCACGCGGTGGGCGGGGCAGAACTACTTCAACGAGAACTACAACCTGAGCCCGAGCAGGTGCAAGTCGCACACCTCGTGGTGCCTGCTGAACGTCGTCATCTCGGGTTACAACGCCGGTCAGGGCGGCATCGAGGCGGCGGCGCAGAGCAAGACCCTGCCCAACCCGCAGTACGTGGCGGCGGTGCGCTCGCTGATGAACCGGTGCGAGTGCGACCAGTTCTGACGGCCGAGATACACTGGGAGGCGGAACCCGAGACTCGCCGTTTTGACCGGTTCACCGGCCCGGTTGTAAGGTCTCGGGGTTGTCGTGTGTTGAAGAAGCTGGCGAGCTGCTCTAGCTTGTGCAGCTCACCTTAAGGAGCCTTACGCAATGCCGCCCAAGAAAAAGACTCATGAGGTAACCCTCGCACTTGAGGCGGGTAACGCCGCGATGGTCGACCTCGGCAAGATGCTTGGTCCGACCGGGGCCAACATGCGTGCGGTCAAGGTCGAGTACGACGAGGCGACGGCGAAGAACCGCGGCGAGATCATCCCGGTCATCGTCAGCGTCTTCGAGGACCGCAGCCACTCGCTGGCCTACAAGACGCCGCCCACCAGCTTCCTGATCCGCAAGGCTCTGGGCATCCAGTCGGGCGCGTCCAACCCGCTGACCCAGACCGTGGGCACGCTGAGCCAGACCCAGGTCAAGGAGATCGCCGAGCGCAAGCTCCCCGACCTCAACGCGAACGACATCGATGCCGCGATCCAGATCGTCGCCGGCACCGCCCGCTCCATGGGCGTGAAGCTCGCTTCCTGAACCACCTGAAAACGGGCCCCGGTTTTCCGGGGCCCGTTTTATGCCTTGCCGATGATCTCGTCGATCAGCCCGTACTCGAGGGCCTCCTGGGCGGTGAGGCCGCGCCCGGCCGACAGGTCGTCCTCGATCCGGCTGCGCGACTGCCCGGTGACCTCGACCAGCCGCAGTGTGACCTCTTCGAGTTCGCGCAGGTGCTGCCCGGCGGCCCGGGCGACCTCGTCGGCCGTGCCGGTGACGCCGGTGGACCGGGGTTCGTTGAGCTTGAACCGGGCGTGCCGGTAGGCGGCCCGGCGCTCGGCCGCGGCGAGCAGGGCGACCACGGCCCCGCCGACCTGCGAGGTGACCACCGCGTGCACGGGCGCGGCCATGGCATCGATCACGTCGATGATCGACAGCACGGCCCCGAGCTCGCCGGCCTGGCTGGCCAGGTGCAGTTGCACCGGCGCCGGCCCGGCGGAATCCAGGGTCAGCAGCGCGGCGGCCATCCCGGTGGCGGCCTCGGCCGTGAGCTGGCCCCGGACCAGCACGATTCGCTGGTCGAACAGCTTTTCCTCGAGCCAGCCGGGCATGGCCGGCTGCTGCCACGGTTCCGGCTGCTGGGGCTGGGGCTGGCCCCAGCGCATCGGATCGTGCCGCATCTCCACCGCACACCTCCCGACGCCCGCCGTTCGGAGCCGCGGGCACCTTCACCCTATCCAGCCCCACGAACCCCGACGCCCCCTTCCGCTGAGGGCTGAGGGGCCTCAGGCTCGCCACCGCCAGTTGACCTCGGCCTCGGCCGGGGGAGGGCCGGGCAGGTCGCCCGGCGCGCGCAGGCCGTCGAGCAGCAGAGTCACGTAGCGCCGGCGCAACTCGGTGGTGCGGCCGGCGTCGAGCACCCGGACCGCCGCGCACATGTCGAGCAGCACCGTCATGTCGGCCGGCACGGCACCCGGTCGCATGCGGCCGCGGGCACGCTGGAACAGCGCGTCGCCGAGTTCGCTCGCCCGCATCGCGTCGGCGTTCATCTCGGCCGTGGGGGTGAACGTGCCGGCGAGGTGGACGGTCAGCGAGTGCACGTCGGCCTCCACCACGCCCCGCAGGAACGTCTCGAACGCCGCCCAGTCGTCGGGTTCGCGCGCGGCCTGCTCGGCCTCGGCGATGAACCGGCGCAGCCCTTCGTGGCACAGCGTGCGCAGCAGGTCTTCCTTGCCGGGGTAGCGCCGGTAGAGCGCGCTGATGCCGACGCCGGCGCGCTCGGCGACGGCCGCGATCGGCGCCCGGGCGTCGGCCAGGAACACCTCTCGCGCCGCGGCGAGGATCGTCTCACTGTTGCGGGCGGCCTCGCGCGCCCTGCCTGCCGTCATGGGCCCAGATTACCTCTGGAACGGAACGTTCCGCTCTGCTAGGTTGAAACGGAACGAAGCATTCCGTTCCGAACGGTAGACCGGGAGCCGACATGACCGAGATCCGCCCCTTCCGCATCGCCATCGACCAGGCCGACGTCGACGACCTGCGCGATCGCCTCGCCCGCACCCGGTGGGCCGGCGAGATCCCCGGCCAGGCCTGGCAGCGCGGCGTCCCGGTGGCGTACCTGCGAGAGCTCGCCCGTTACTGGGAGCGCGAGTTCGACTGGCGTGCCGCCGAGGCCCGGCTCAACGAGCTGCCCCAGTTCCTGACCGAGGTCGACGGCCAGACGCTGCACTTCGCGCACATCCGCTCGGCCAACCCCGACGCGGTCCCGCTGCTGATCAGCCACGACTGGCCCGGCTCGTTCGCCCTCTACCTGCCGGTCGTCGAGGCGCTCAGCCCCGACTTCCACCTCGTGCTGGCCAGCAACCCCGGGGTCGCCTTCTCCGGCCCGCTGACCTCGGCGGGCTGGTCGACGGGCCGCAGCGCCGCCGCGCTGGCCGAGGTCATGAGCCGGCTCGGCTACGAGCGGTACGGCGTGCAGGGCAACGGCGGTGGCGCCGCCATCGCCGTCGAGGTGGGGCGTCAACAGCCCGGCCGGGTGATCGGCGTGCACGTCAACGGCCACATCACGTTCCCCTCGGGCGACCCGGCCGAGTTCGAGGGGCTCACCGAGGCCGAGCAGGGCCGGTTGGGCCGCCTCCAGGAGTTCCGCGACGACAAGATGGGCTTCAACGCGATCCAGTCCACGCGCCCGCAGACGCTCGCCTACGGTCTGCACGACTCGCCGGTCGGCCAGCTGGCCTGGATCGTCGAGAAGTTCCAGGAGTGGACCGACCCGGCCGCCGCCCGGCCCGAGGACGCCGTCGACCGCGACCTGCTGCTCACCGACGTGAGCCTCTACTGGTTCACGGGCACGGCGGGCTCGTCGGCCAACCTGTATTACGAGATGGCGCACGACCCGTCGGCGTGGGCCCCGAAAGAGAAGTCGACGGTGCCGCTGGGGGTGGCGCTCGGGGTCACCGACATCACGGTGCGGCGGTTCGCCGAGCGGGACACTCCGGTCACGCACTGGACGGAGCTGCCGGCCGGCGGCAACTTCCTCTCGGCCGAGCAGCCGAAGATGTTCGCCGACGACGTACGCGCGTTCTTCGCCGGGCTGCCGCGGTAATTCTCCCCGTCGCCTGCCCGGCGGTGAGGCGGTCGGCCCGGCGGCATCGCCGGGCAGGCGCTGCGTGACCAGCTGGCCTTCGCCGAGGGCTTCGCGCAACAGATGCGGGACCACCTGGATCAGCACGGTAAAGGGCCGGTAACCGGCTTCGTCTAGAGTCCGGGCATGCCAGGTCCACGCCGCCGGTCGATCCTGATCTCGCGGCTGGCCGACCGGCCGCTGGGCCGCCCGCAGAACGTCATTCTCGACGAGCTGCGCGGCATCATCCTGGACGGGCAGGTGCCGCCGGGTTCCGCCATCCCGGTCGACGCGGTCGCGACCGCCTTCGGCGTGAGCCGGATCCCCGTACGCGAAGCCCTGATGACCTTGATCGGGGAGGGGCTCGTCGATCACCGGCCCAACGGCGGCTACCGCGTGGCCATGATGACCGCGCCGGAGTTCGCCGAGATCTATCTGGTGCGCGAGGCGCTGGAGACGGCCGGGCTGCGGGCGGCCGTGGAGCTGGCGTGCGCGGACGACGACGAACGGGCCCGGGCCGCGCACTCGGCCCTCGACGAGGCGATCCAGGCGTACGACGGAAGGCTCTACCACCGGGAGAGCCGGCGCTTCCACCTGGCGCTGATCCGGCCGTGCCGGATGCGGCGCCTGCTGCACATGCTCGACCTGGCCTGGAACCAGACCGAGCCGCTGCAGCCGATGTCACATCTGGACAGTGCCGAACGCGAGCTGCTGCACGCCGATCACGCGGGCATGCTCGCCGCCTTCTGCGCGCGCGATCCCGACGCGCTGATCGCGGTGTTCGCGACCCACCACCATCGGCTGCAGGCCGCGATCGGGGCCTTGCCGCAGGACACCGGGCTGTTCGAGCCGGAAGATATACAGTTCCGCTCATCCATGTGAAACAGCCGATACCTAGCGTCACGGCTATGGCCGACATCACCACGAGCAAGCCCGAGGACCTGGTCGAAGCCGCCGGCATGCCGGTCGGCAGCGGCGTCATCAAACCCTCCTACGATCCGCGCCTGACCAACGAGGACCTGGCGCCCCTGCGGAATCAGCACTGGGGCTCCTACAACATCTTCGCCTTCTGGATGTCCGACGTGCACAGCGTCGGCGGCTACGTGACCGCGGGCAGCCTGTTCGCGCTGGGCCTGTCGAGCTGGCAGGTGCTGGTGTCGCTGGTCGTCGGCATCACCATCGTCTACTTCTTCTGCAACCTGGTCGCCAAGCCGAGCCAGGTCACCGGCGTGCCGTACCCGGTGATCAACCGGGCCGCGTTCGGGGTGCTCGGGGCCAACGTGCCGGCGATCATCCGCGGGGCGATCGCGGTCGCCTGGTACGGCATCCAGACCTACCTGGCCTCGGCCGCCCTCGACATCGTGGTTCTCAAGTTCTGGCCCGGTCTGGCCCCGTACGCCGATGTCGACCAGTACGGGTTCCTCGGCCTGCCGCTGCTCGGCTGGTGCACGTACGCGCTGCTCTGGGTCCTTCAGGCGGCCGTGTTCTGGACCGGCATGGAGACGATCCGCAAGTTCATCGACTTCTGCGGCCCGGCCGTCTACGTCGTCATGGTGCTGCTCTGCGGCTACCTGATCTACAAGGCGGGCTGGAGCGAGATCGACCTCAACCTGGGTGACGTGAAGTACCACGGCTGGGACGCGGTGCCGGTCATGCTGGGCGCCATCGCGCTCGTGGTGTCGTACTTCTCGGGCCCGATGCTCAACTTCGGTGACTTCTCGCGCTACGGCCGGTCGTTCAGCGCCGTGAAGAAGGGCAACCTGCTCGGCCTGCCGCTGAACTTCCTGTTCTTCGCGATCCTCGTGGTCGTCACCGCCTCGCTGACCCTGCCGGTCTTCGGCGAGCTGATCACCGATCCGGTCGAGACCGTGTCGCGCATCGACAGCACGTTTGCGATCGCCCTCGGCGCGCTGACCTTCACCATCGCCACCATCGGCATCAACATCGTCGCCAACTTCATCTCGCCCGCGTTCGACTTCTCCAACGTCAGCCCGCAACGGATCAGCTGGCGGGCCGGCGGCATGATCGCCGCGGTCGGCTCGGTGCTGCTGACCCCCTGGAACCTCTACAACAACCCGGATGTCATCCACTACACGCTCGAGACCCTGGGCGCCTTCATCGGCCCGCTGTTCGGCGTGCTGATCGCCGACTACTACCTGATCCGCCGCCAGCAGATCGACGTCGACGCGCTGTTCACGATGTCGCCCGAGGGCCGATACCACTACAAGAAGGGCTACAACCCGCCGGCGATCATCGCGACCGCGGTCGGCGCGGTCATCGCGATGGTGCCGGTGCTGTGGACCGGCGGGCCGGGCATGCGCACCACCGCGCAGTACAGCTGGTTCATCGGCATGGGCCTCGGCTTCGTGGTCTATCTGCTGCTGGCGGCCCGGTTCCGCGTCGCCGGGACGAGCGGCGCCGACCGGGTGCTCAAGGGCTGACATGCGGATCCGCGTCATCAACCCCAACACCACGGAGTCGATGACCGCGCTGATCGCGGCGAGTGCCCGGGCCGTCGCCGGTCCGGGCACCGTCGTCGAGGCGGTCACCCCGGCGATGGGGCCGGCGTCGATCGAGAGTCACTACGACGAGGCCCTGGCGGTCCCCGGCATCCTGCAGGCGATCGCTTCGGCGCCCGAGGCCGACGGTTTCGTGCTCGCCTGCTTCGGCGATCCCGGGCTCGACGCGGCCCGGGAGCTGGCGGTGGGTCCGGTGGTCGGCATCGCCGAGGCGGCGATGCACGCGGCCACGCTGGTCGGTCGCGGCTTCAGCGTGGTCACGACCCTTTCCCGTACGCGGGGGAGAGCGCACGATCTGGCCGGGCGCTACGTCGGCGCGGGCGCCTGCCGCGGGGTGCACGCCTGTGACATCCCGGTTCTGGATCTCGAGCGCGACCCCGGCGTGCTCGATCGGGTGGTCGAGGTGGCCCGGGCCGCGCTCGACCGGGACGACTCCGACGTGATCGTGCTGGGCTGCGCGGGCATGGCCGACCTGTGCGCCCGGGCCTCGGCCGAACTCGGCGTCCCGGTCATCGACGGGGTGGCGGCGGCCACCGTGCTGGTGCAGTCGCTGGTCGCCTTGGGCGTGCGCACGTCGAAGCGCGGCGAGTACGCCCCGCCACCGGCCAAGCCGTACACGGGCCCGTTGACCGGGTTCGGGATCACGTCCGGCTGAGGCGGGCGCTCTTCTCGGCGTACATCGCGGCGTCGGCCGCCGCCAGCAGGGCGTCCGCGTCGGGCTGGGCGAGACCGCCGGCCGCGGCCAGGCCGACGCTCACCCCGATCGGATAAAGATCGGTTCCCCGGCGTACGGGCTCCGCGGCCAGCCCGCGCAGGCGTTCAGCCAGCAAGCGGGCGTCCTGGTCGCCGGTCACGTCACCGGCGAGCACCACGAACTCGTCGCCGCCGAGGCGCGCGGCCACGTCGCCCGGGCGCAGAGCAGCCTCCAGGCGGCGGGCGAACTCGACCAGCACGGCATCGCCGGCCGCGTGCCCGTACCGGTCGTTGACCTCCTTGAAGCCGTTGAGGTCGAGGTAGAACAGCACCGGGCCGAAGCCGTCGCCGCGCGGGCCGTCGCCGCGCGGCCCGGACAGCGTGTGTTCCAGCAGCGAGTGCAGCGTCGGGCGGTTGGCCAGGCCGGTCAGCTGGTCGTGCCCGGCCTGATGGGCCAGCGCGGCCCGGATGCGTTCCTGCTCGCGCACCACGAAGACGAAGCGCACCAGGACGAGCGTCGTCATCAGCACCACCGAGACGACCAGCGACACCCGGCTGAGCGTGGTCTCGAGGGTGTGCAGCCCGGCCGTCGTCGGCAGCACCACCAGAGCGATCCCCAGGAAGACGACCCGGGCCGGGTGCAGGCGCTGCTCGCGGGACACCCGGTCGGCGATCCGGTCGGCGTCGCGGTGCACGACGGCGGCCACGAGCAGGCTGTTGGCCAGCAGCAGCACGCCGTCGAGGCGGTCGGTCTGGAGCGTCTCGGACAGCCCGGGGAACAGCTCCGGCAGCGTCGAGATGCCGACGTCGCCGATCAGGGTCAGGGCGAGCGCGCCGACCAGGTACGGCGTCGGGCCGCGCTTGGTGCCCGGCGTGAGCACGAGTATCGCGGTCGCGGCGAACAGCAGCACGTCGCCGAACGGATAGAACGCGGACACCACGATCTGGAGCGACAGCCGTTCGTGCTCGGCGGCCGGCAGGATGACGAACTGCCAGCACAGCCAGGCCATGACCGTCGCCATGACCAGGCCGTCGAGCATGCCCTCGCGCAGCCGGCCGGGAGCGCGCAACTGGGTCAGCCGCACCAGCCCGGCCGCCAGCAACGGGTAGCCGGCGAGCCACAGCAGGTCGGACGGGGTGACCGTGTCCGTGTCGCCGATGATCCAAGTGAGGGCGTCGAAGAGCAGATCGCCGGCGAGCCAGACCGACAGCGCGGCCACGATGAACGCGTATCCCGAGCGGGTCGGGCCCCGCAGCGTGCGCAGCCGCACCCAGGCCAGGGCGACCAGGACCGCGAACGCCGCCAGGTACGACCAGTGTGCCGCCGAAGTGCCCGGCGCTACTGCGGAAACCGCGCCGGCCGGCAGGGCAAACGTCGGCACCAGGAGGGCCGGCACACGTCTCATACCCTCCTCATCGGCACGGGCGAGCTGCGCTCAAGGCAACTACCAGCCGCGGTCACGCCATTCGGCCAGGTGGGGACGCTCTTTGCCGAGCGTCGAGTCGTTGCCGTGGCCCGGATAGAACCAGGTCTCGTCGGGCAGCCGGGTGAACAGCTTGAGCTCGACGTCGTTGAGCAGCGACTCGAAGTTCTCCTTGTTGCCACGCGTGTTGCCGACGCCACCGGGGAACAGGCTGTCACCGGTGAACAGGTGGCCGACGCCGTTCGGGTCGTGGAAGAGCAGGGCGATCGAGCCGGGCGTGTGGCCGACCAGGTGGATCACCTCGAGGGCGTGCTCGCCGACCGCGATCAGGTCGCCCTCGCGCACGGTGCCGGTGACCACGGGGATGCCGTCCGCGTCGGCGG
The DNA here is from genome assembly GCF_023717965.1 of Paractinoplanes hotanensis. Taxonomy (NCBI): domain Bacteria; kingdom Bacillati; phylum Actinomycetota; class Actinomycetes; order Micromonosporales; family Micromonosporaceae; genus Paractinoplanes; species Paractinoplanes hotanensis. The sequence continues at coordinate 11,071 of NZ_JAMQOL010000040.1, forward strand.
CGTGCGCCAGCGAGGCGGCGCCGGTGGCCTCGACCACCTCGGCCAGAGCCTGCCAGTGGTCGCCGTGGCGGTGGGTGGTGACAACCGTCTCCAGCCCGGGCTCGCCGACCAGCTCGAGCAACGTCGGCGCGTCGTCGGCCGCGTCGATCAGGATCTGCTCGTCGCCGCTGCGCAGCAGGTAGGCGTTGTTGTCCATCTCGCCCACCGACACCTTGGTGATCGTCAAGGAGCCCAGGTCACGGACGGCGGGCGCGCCGCCGCGCCGCACCTCTCCGGTGTACGCCATCACTTCCACCTCGTCGGGGTCGGGAGCTCGCCGTCGGGCGAGACGGTGAGGTCGGCGCCGTCGCCCCGGCCGGTCAGCCAGGCCGCGATCGACTTGGTCGGGCCGCCGACCACCGGCGCGTCCGCCGCGTCGCCGATCGTCAGCACGTGCTCGATGCCGTAGGGGCGCAGCTGCAGAGGGTGCGCGTCCGCGCCGGCCCCGGCGACGATCTCGCGCAGCAGCCGCAGCGCGAACGCGTCCGACCAGTCGGCCGGCGTGTACCCCAGCCCCAGGTCGACGTGGTGCACGGTCACCTCGCGCAACCTGGTCCACGGCACTGCCGCAGCCGATTGCCCCAGCCAGGGCAGGAAGACCGCCCATCCCTCGGCCGGCAGAGCCGCCCCGGCGTCGGCGAAGCGCTCGTGCGCGGCGCGGATGTCCTCCAGCTGTTCGCGCAGCGGCCGGCCGGCGCCGTCGTTGATGCCGGCCTCGCGCTCCTCCGGTGACGCGTACGGCGGGGTCTCGACCCCGGTGCGGGCCGTGATCAGCAGATTCGTCAGGGCGTCGGCGTTGCGGGCCACATGGGTCAGCACGTGCCCGACCGTCCACCCGGGCAGCAGCGACGGCGAGCCGACAGCTGCCGGATCGAGGTCGGCCGCCGTGCGCAGCAGGTCGTCGGTGGCTCGGTCGACGTCCGTCAGCAGAACCAGCGGATCCATCGTCATGACGGACCGCACCGAGCGAAGCGAGGGCCGGTACGGCATGACAGCTGAAATCGAGTCACCCCGACGACCCTAGCGGAGAGGAAATCACTTTCGCCGGGGTAGCCGCGACCGTACCGTCGGTGCAGACGCGTCGACCAGATCCCGCGAAGGAGGTGGGGAGCGTGCTGTTCGTCCTGGCGTCCCTTCACCCGGAGGCCTTGGGCTGACCCACGGTCAGGCCGCCTCCCGTCCCGAAACGGGTTCACCCATGTCGCACGATCTGTCCCAGCTCGGCTGGGACGAGTTCCTCGTATCCGCATACCGTCCCTACGACCGCTCCGACGCCACCGCGGGCCGCGTGCTGCGCGCCGACCGGGGCGTCTGCACCGTCCTCGGCCAGGACGGCGTCGCCCGGGCCAGCCTCGGCGGCAGTGTGCTGCTCAAAGCGGCGAAAGACCCGGCGCTGCTGCCCTGCGCCGGCGACTGGGTGGTGCTGCGGCACTGGCCCGACCGGCGGACCACGATCGAGGCTGTCCTGCCCCGGCGCACCTGCCTGGTGCGCCGCACCTCCGACAAGGACAGCACCGGCCAGGTTCTCGCCGCGAACATGGACACCGTCGCCGTGGTCGAGCCGATCCACCCCGAACCGGACGACGCGCGCATCGAGCGCCTGCTCGCCCTGGCCTGGGAGTCCGGCGCCCGGCCGCTGCTGGTGCTGACCAAGGCCGACACGTCGGCCGACCCCGAGGCGATCAGCCGGCAGATCGCCGGGATCGCGCCGGGTGTGCCGGTGGTCGCGGTCAGCGCGCGGCTCTCGCTCGGCGTCGAGCAACTTCGCGCGTACGCCGGGAAGGGTCGCACCCTGGCGTTGCTGGGGCGCTCCGGCGCGGGCAAGTCGACGCTTGTCAACGCGCTGGCGGGCACGCCGGTCATGCCCGTGCAGCAGATCCGCGACGTCGACGGCAAGGGGCGGCACACCACCGCGTACCGCAATCTGGTTCTGCTGCCGGGCGGCGGCGCCGTGCTGGACACGCCGGGCATCCGGGGGGTCGGTCTGCTCGACACCGCGGAGGGCCTGGCCCGGGCGTTCGCCGACATCACCGGGGTGGCCGCGCGGTGCCGCTTCGACGACTGCCGGCACGAGACCGAGCCCGCCTGCGCGGTGGCCCGGGCGGTGGCCGACGGCACACTGGCCCCGCGGCGGCTGGCCAGCTGGCGCAAGTTGCGACACGAGATCGAGGTCGAGTCGGCGCGGCAGTCGGCCCGCCTGACCGGGGCGGCCGGGCACCGCCGCAGGCGTTCCTGACGCATCCCTCTGTCACAATGCACCGGTGCGTGCGGTGGAGGAAGTCGTCGAAGGCAAGGCCGAACCCCGGCCCGAGCCGCCGGCGCCGCGGCGTTCCCGGGCCGACCTTGGGGCAGGGCTGAGCTATCTGTCGCTCGCCGTGCTGGTGATGATCCAGCTCTGGCGCGACCCGAGCGGCCGGGTGCTGGCCAGCAACGACGACGACCACGGGGTCTTCCAGTTCTTCCTGGCCCACGGCGAGCGGGTGCTCTTCCACGGCGACAACCCGCTGTTCAGCGACCGCATCAACGTGCCCGACGGCGTCAACATGATGGCCAACACCTCGGTGCTGGCCGTGAGCCTGCCGTTCGCGCCGGTCACGCACTTCTTCGGGCCGGCCGTCGCGGTCGTGCTGCTGCTCACGCTCGGCCTGGCCGGCACGGCCTTCGCCTGGTATTGGGTGCTGTCGCGCCACCTGGTGACCAGCCGGGTCGCGGCCTGGATCGGCGGCCTGTGGTGCGGCTTCGCGCCGACGATGATCTCGCACGCCAACGGCCATGTGAACTTCGTCAGTCAGTGGGTGCTGCCGTTCATCGTCTGGCAGGTGCTGCGGCTGCGCGAGCCCGGCCGGCAGTGGCGCGGCGGCGTCGTCCTCGGCCTGCTGATCGTGCTGCAGGTCTTCATCAACGAGGAGAGCCTGCTCTTCACCGCGATGGCCCTGGGCGTGTTCGTCATCGCGTACGCCCTGATGGCCCCGGCCCGGGCCCGGCAGGACGCGCGGCATCTGCTCGCCGGCCTCGGGGTGGCGGCCGCGGTGGCCGGCGCTCTGCTGGCCTATCCGCTGTGGTTCCAGTTCTTCGGTCCGGGCAACTACAGCGGCCAGCCGTTCGCCCCCGACAAGTACGCGACCGACCTCGCCTCGCTGGTCGGGTTCGCCCGGCAGTCATTGGCCGGCAACGCCGAGCTCACCCGGCGGATGAGCGTCAGCGGCACGGAGGACAACGTGTTCTTCGGCCCGGTCGGCTTCGTGATGATCGTGGCGTCGGTGGTGGTGCTGTGGCGTTCGGTGGCCGCCCGCGCCACCGCGATCGCCGCCCTCGTCCTGCTGGTCGCCTCGATGGGCCCCACCCTCGTCGTCCTCGGCCACCGCACGTCCGTCCCGCTGCCGTTCGGGCTGGTCAGCCACGTGCCGATCATCGACCTGGTCAGCGTCACCCGGTTCGCCATGGTGCCCGCGACCATCGCCGGCGTGCTCCTCGCGCTGGCCACCGACCGCGTGCGCGGCTTCACGCCGCGCGGGCGCCGGCTGTGGCAGGTGGGCCTCGTGCTCGCCCTGGTGCCGTTGTTCCCCAAGCCACTGCCGGTCGTCGAGGCCGACCCGCTGCCGCCGTTCATCGCCGAGGGCACCTGGCGGCAGTACGTGACCGACGACCGCAGCCTGGTCACGGTGCCGCTGCCCGAGGTCACCACGGGCCGGGCGGGCGTGCGCTGGTCGGCGCAGACCCTGCTCGACTACCGGTCCCCGCGCGGCTACTTCATGGGCCCGGTCGCCCCGCCGCTCGACCGCACCGGATCGTGGAACGCGCCGCGCCGGTTCACCTCCGACCTGCTGTGGCGGGTGCGCGAGTACGGCGTACGCCCCCCGCTGACCGCGGGCGACAAGGCCCGGATCACCGAAGACCTGATCTTCTGGCGGGCCGCTGTGGTGGTTCTGGTGCCCGGCAGCCGCAACGAGGGACCGCTGCTCGACACGCTCACGGCCGCGCTCGGCCCGCCTCAGCAGGTGGGCGGCGTACGCCTGTGGGACGTACGCTTCTTGCCTGTTCCACCGAACGAGTGACCCTGTCCAACCACCCCGGGCCATCACCCCTTCAGCGGAATCAAAAGCCGATTACCCGGCCGGGAGTGCGGGAATTAGCGCGATGTGACAAGCGCTGCACGTAGGCGGCGCTGTCGGCGGCAAAACTTGTCGTACCCCATGGCTAGAGTGGCCGCGGCTCTGCTCTTTTCAAACACCTGTACGGAGAGGCTGGCTGGTGGCCGACCGTTTGACTATTAGAGGCGCGCGCGAGCACAACCTGCGCGACGTCAGCTTGGACCTGCCCCGCGACGCCCTGATCGTGTTCACCGGTCTGTCCGGCTCCGGCAAGTCCAGCCTCGCGTTCGACACGATCTTCGCCGAGGGGCAGCGTCGCTACGTCGAGTCCCTGTCGTCGTACGCGAGGCAGTTCCTCGGGCAGATGGACAAGCCCGACGTCGACTTCATCGAGGGCCTGTCCCCGGCGGTGTCCATCGACCAGAAGTCGACCTCGCGCAACCCGCGCTCGACGGTCGGCACCATCACCGAGGTCTACGACTACCTGCGCCTGCTGTTCGCGCGCACGGGCATCCCGCACTGCCCGGTCTGCGGCGAGCGGATCAGCAAGCAGACCCCGCAGCAGATCGTCGACCGCGTCCTCGAGATGGACGAGGGCACCCGTTTCATGGTCCTCGCCCCGGTCATCCGCGGCCGCAAGGGCGAATACATCGACCTGTTCGCCGACCTGCAGGCCAAGGGCTACGCCCGGGCCCGGGTCGACGGCGTGGTCCACCCGCTGACCGAGCCGCCGAAGCTGAAGAAGCAGGAGAAGCACACCATCGAGGTGGTGGTCGACCGGCTCAGCGTCAAGGCGGCCGGCAAGCAGCGGCTCACCGACTCGATCGAGTCCGCGCTCGGCCTGGCCGGCGGCATCGTGCTGCTCGACTTCGTCGACCTGCCGGAGGACGACCCGCAGCGCGAGCGCCGCTTCTCCGAGCACCTGGCCTGCCCGAACGACCACCCGCTGGCCATCGAGGACCTCGAGCCCCGGGTGTTCTCGTTCAACGCCCCGTACGGCGCGTGTCCCGAGTGCACCGGCCTGGGCACCAAGAAAGAGGTCGACCCCGAGCTGCTCATCCCGGACGAGGAGCGCAGCATCCGCGAGGGCGCGATCCAGCCGTGGTCCGGCGGTCAGACCCAGGAATACTTCCTGCGCCTGCTCGAGGCGCTGGCCAAGGCCGAGAAGTTCAGCGTCGACACACCGTGGCGGCAGCTGCCCAGCCGGGCGCAGAAGATGATCCTGCACGGCTCGGAAGACCAGGTCCACGTGCGCTACCGGAACAAGTACGGCCGCGAGCGGTCCTACTACACCGGCTTCGAGGGCGTGGTGCAGTGGATCGAGCGGCGGCACAACGACACCGAGAGCGACTGGTCGCGCGACAAGTACGAGGGCTACATGCGCGACGTGCCCTGCCCGGTCTGCGGCGGCTCCCGGCTCAAGCCCGAGGTGCTGGCCGTGACGATCGCCGGCAAGAGCATCGCCGAGGTCTGCAACCTGTCGATCGGTGACTGCGCCGACCTGCTGGCGAGCATCGCGCTCGACGACCGGCAGAAGATGATCGCCGAGCGGGTCCTCAAAGAGATCAACGCCCGGCTGCGGTTCCTGGTCGACGTGGGCCTGGAATACCTGTCGCTCGACCGTGGCGCGGGCACGCTCTCGGGCGGCGAGGCGCAGCGCATCCGGCTCGCCACCCAGATCGGGTCCGGCCTGGTGGGCGTGCTCTACGTGCTCGACGAGCCGTCGATCGGCCTGCATCAGCGCGACAACCACCGGCTCATCGAGACCCTGGTGCGGCTGCGCGACCTGGGCAACACGCTGATCGTGGTCGAGCACGACGAGGACACCATCCGCACCGCCGACTGGATCGTCGACATCGGCCCGGGGGCCGGCGAGCACGGCGGTCACATCGTGCACAGCGGCTCGGTCGAGGGCCTGCTGAAGAACCGGAAGTCGCCCACCGGGGCCTACCTGTCAGGCCGCAAGTCGATCCCGACGCCGGCCGGCCGCCGCCCGCAGATCCCAGGCCGCGAACTGGTCGTGCAGGGCGCCCGCGAGCACAACCTGCGCGGCCTCACCGTGGGCTTCCCGCTCGGGCAGTTCATCGCGGTCACCGGTGTCAGCGGCTCGGGCAAGTCGACCCTGGTCAACGACATCCTCTACACCGTGCTGGCCAACCAGATCAACGGCGCCCGCATGGTGCCGGGCCGGCACACCCGCATCACCGGCCTCGAGAACGTCGACAAGGTCGTCGGCGTCGACCAGTCGCCGATCGGCCGCACGCCGCGGTCCAACCCGGCGACGTACACGGGTGTCTTCGACAACATCCGCAAGCTGTTCGCCGAGACGACCGAGGCCAAGGTGCGCGGCTACGGCCCGGGCCGGTTCTCGTTCAACGTCAAGGGCGGCCGCTGCGAGAACTGCGCGGGCGACGGCACGATTAAGATCGAGATGAACTTCCTGCCCGACGTCTACGTCCCGTGCGAGGTGTGCAAGGGCGCCCGCTACAACCGCGAGACGCTCGAGGTGCACTACAAGGGCAAGACGATCTCCGAGGTGCTCGAGATGCCGATCGAAGAGGCGGCGACCTTCTTCGAGCCGATCACGTCGATCCACCGCCACCTCAAGACGCTGGTCGACGTCGGCCTGGGCTACGTGCGTCTCGGCCAGCCGGCGCCGACGCTGTCCGGTGGTGAGGCGCAGCGCGTCAAGCTGGCGTCCGAGCTGCAGAAGCGGTCGACCGGCAAGACGGTCTACGTGCTCGACGAGCCGACCACCGGTCTGCACTTCGAGGACATCCGCAAGCTGCTGCTGGTGCTCAACGGCCTGGTCGACAAGGGCAACACGGTGATCACCATCGAGCACAACCTCGATGTGATCAAGAACGCCGACTGGCTGATCGACATGGGCCCCGAGGGCGGCAGCAAGGGCGGCCTGGTGCTGGCCACCGGCACGCCGGAAGAGTTGGCCGAGGTGCCCGAGAGCCACACCGGTCAGTTCCTGCGTCACATGCTGGGCCTCGAGGGTGAGGGCAAGGGCGCTCCGGACGCCACGGCCCGGGCCGCCAAGGCCAACGGCAGCCCGGCCAAGGCCGCACCCCGGGCCCGGACGACGCGGTCGCGGGCCAAGGCGGCTGTCTGACCTTCAGCAACATCACAGGTGACTCAAAGCTACGAAGCCCGGTCGAGGACATAGCCTCGACCGGGCAGTGCTTTGTGCGGGGCAAAAGCCGACGAACCCCACCAGAAGTCCGCACCCGGCACCGGATATTTTCGCGGTACGCCTGAACTCGGCGAGCCGCGCCAGCGTATGTAGAGGCGACGCCGTGTGACCACTCACGCGGACCAGGCACTGGAGGACAACCGATGACAGACGTGCAGACCACGACCGACGCCGAGCTCCACGAGGAGGAGCCCGGACGTCCGCGTTCGGCCAAGACGCGCCGTGTGGTCCTGCTCGGCGCCGGTGCGGCAGGCGCCACGGCCGTCCTGGCGGCCTGCGGCACGGGCACCTCGTCCACCAACAGCAACGGCACCGACTTCAGCAACAACCCCGGCCCGGCCGGCAGCAACGGCCCCGGCGGGAGCGACGGCGGCTCGGGCGACAACGGCGGGGGCGCAGCCCTCGCGGCCGTGGGCGACGTGCCCGAGGGTGGCGGCATCATCGCCGGCGACTTCGTGATCACGCAGCCGGTGGCCGGCACCTTCAAGGCGTTCAGCAAGGTGTGCACGCACGCCGGCTGCGACGTCAACAAGATCGACGGTGGCCAGATCTCGTGCCCCTGCCACAACAGCAGGTTCTCGATCGAGACGGGGGAGCCGACCTCGGGGCCGGCGACCAAGGCGCTGCCCGCGACCGAGGTCAAGGTGGACGGCGACAACATCGTCGCGGCCTAGATCTCCGATGATTCCCGGGCCGGAGGTCCGCGCCGTGGCGGCGGCGACGGACCTCCGGTCGGGTAATCATGTCAGTCCCCCGGATTACTGTTGAGCCTGTGCCAGACCCCTCCAGCTACCGCCCCGCGCCGGGCACCATTCCCGAGTCGCCGGGCGTCTACCGCTTCCGCGACCCGGGCGGCCGTGTCATCTACGTGGGCAAGGCCAAGAATCTGCGGAACCGGCTGAATTCGTACTTCGCCGACACCTGGTCGCTGCACGCGCGTACCCAGCAGATGGTCACCACCGCCTCCAGCGTGGACTGGGTGACTGTCGGCACCGAGGTCGAGGCGCTGCAGCTCGAGTTCTCCTGGATCAAAGAGTTCGACCCGCGCTTCAACGTGAAATACCGGGACGACAAGTCCTATCCGTTCCTCGCGGTGACGCTCAACGAGGAATTCCCGCGGCTCCAGGTGATGCGCGGCGCCAAGCGCAAGGGTGTGCGCTACTTCGGCCCCTACTCCCACGCCTGGGCCATCCGCGAGACGCTCGACCTGCTGCTCCGCGTCTTCCCGGCGCGCACCTGCTCGAGCGGTGTCTTCAAGCGCGCCGGCCAGATCGGCCGCCCCTGCCTGCTCGGCTACATCGGCAAGTGCTCGGCCCCCTGCGTCGGCACGGTCTCGGCCGAGCAGCACCGCGCCATCGTCGACGACTTCTGCGACTTCATGGCCGGGCGCACCGACACGTTCGTCAAGCGGCTCGAACGCGACATGATGCAGGCCTCCGAAGAGCTCGAGTTCGAGCGGGCGGCCCGCCTGCGCGACGACATCGCCGCCCTGCGCCGCGCGATGGAGAAGCAGACCGTCGTGCTCGGCGACGGCACCGACGCCGACGTGGTCGCCTTCGCCGAGGACCCGCTCGAGGCGGCCGTCCAGGTCTTCCACGTGCGTGACGGGCGGGTGCGGGGCCAGCGCGGCTGGGTCGTCGAGAAGGTGGAAGACCTGACCACCGGCGACCTGGTCCACCACTTCTGCAGCCAGGTCTACGGCGGCGAAGAGGGCGAGGGCGACGTGCCGCGCGAGGTGCTCGTGCCCGCGCTGCCCGACGACGCCGGCGCCCTGGCCGACTGGCTCTCCGAGCACCGGGGCAGCCGGGTCTCGCTGCGCGTGCCGCAGCGGGGCGACAAGCGGTCGCTGATGGAGACGGTGTCCCGCAACGCGGGCGAGGTGCTGCAACGCCACAAGCTGCGCCGGGCCGGCGACCTGACCACCCGCAGCAAGGCCCTCGACGAGATCGCCGAGGCGCTCGGGCTCGACTCGGCGCCGCTGCGCATCGAGTGTTTCGACGTGTCCCAGATCCAGGGCACCGACGTGGTGGCCTCGATGGTCGTCTTCGAGGACGGCCTGGCCCGCAAGAGCGAATACCGGCGCTTCGCCATCCGCGGCAACCCCGACGGCAGCGGCACCGACGACCTGGCGGCAATGAGCGAGGTGATGCGGCGGCGGTTCGCCCGCTTCCGCGCCCAGCCGGGCGCCGACGCCCCGCGCGACCACCCTGACGATCCCGACGACCTGAGCGTGGCAGATCTGGACGACGCGGACGTGGGTGCGGTCGGCTCGGAGACGGCCGCTGTGGGCTGGGCCGAGGCGGCCGCGGCCGGCGAAGCGGCGGCTCTTGAGGCGATTGCTGAGGGTGCGACCGGTGAAGCGGCGTCTGCTGGAGGTGCGACCGGTGGAGAGCTGGCTGCTGGTGGAGCAATCGCGGGTGGGACGACCGGTGGGACGACCGCTGGGGGAGTGATGGCGGCTGGGCCTGGTGAGGGCGACGAGGTAGCCACCGCCGACCTGCCCGGCATCGACCCGTTGACCGGACGCCCCCGCCGTTTCGCCTACCCGCCGCAACTCGTCGTCGTCGACGGCGGCCAGCCTCAGGTCAACGCGGTGGCCGCCGTCCTCTCCGACCTGGGCATCACCGACGTGGCGCTGTGCGGCCTGGCCAAGCGGCTGGAAGAGGTCTGGCTGCCCGGCGACGACTTCCCGGTGATCCTGCCGCGCACCTCCGAGGCGCTCTACCTGTTGCAACGCGTCCGCGACGAGGCCCACCGCTTCGCCATCACGTTCCACCGCCAGCGCCGCTCGAAGCGAATGACCGCCTCGGCGCTCGACAACGTGCCCGGCCTGGGCGAAACCCGGCGCAAGGCACTGCTGCGCCACTTCGGCTCGCTCAAACGAGTGTCCGCCGCGACCCCCGAAGAGATCACCGAGATCCCCGGCATCGGCCGCCGCACAGCCGAGGCGCTGCTGGCCGCGCTCAACCCCGAGCCCGCCCAGCCGGCCGACACCGGCAACGCGGACCCCGGCCCGGTGCCGGCCGGGGGCGCCGGTCGCACGAAGGCCGGCGCCAACCGCTCGAAGGCCCCCCGGCCCGAGGCGCAGCCGCACCACTAGCCACAGTCGTCCGGTCACCGCCGCCACCACCGAGCGGTGACCGGCCTGCGCTCCCTGTGGACAGCGCCCAGCCCGTATCGCCGTGCCTGTGGACAACCCGAAGCCTGATCGTCCGGAAGAACGTAGGGTCGGCCCCGATCGGGAGGGAGGGTGATCAGACCCGTCGCTGGAGCCCGAAGCGCGCTGGTCGGTTCGCAGCCCGGTGGAAATTCGCGGCGTGGGTCAGCCAGTCGAGATCGCCGGTTGCGTCGGCGTCTCCATGGACCGCGGACAGCCGCGGCACCGATCGGATGGATGACAGGCGTCCGAGGGGATGCCGGTGCCGGCTTCGGCCTAGGATGTTGTGTCCGCCGGGGGCGCGGGCGAAGCGACGCTGGGAGGCGTGCGTGACGGAGTCGATGCCGGAGTTCGTGGCCGACGCGACCGATCCTGACGAGGTGGCCACCGACCTGGTGGTCGTGACCGGGGTCTCCGGCGGTGGGCGCAGCACAGTCGCCCGCGCGCTGGAGAACGTCGGTTTCTACGTGGTCGACAACCTGCCCCAGGCGCTCATGCTCGACATGGCCCAGCTCGCGTTTCAGGCCGGGGGCGCGGCCCGGCGTACGGCCATGGTGCTCGACGTCCGCAGCCGGGCGTTCTCGACCGACCTCGCCGGGGCCATCCACGCCCTGCACGAACGGGGCTTCTCGCCGCGGGTCGTCTTCGTCGACGCCGAGGACGACGTGCTGATCCGCCGCTTCGAGTCGGTGCGCCGCTCGCATCCCCTCCAGGGTGACGGCCGCCTCGCCGACGGCATCGCGGCCGAGCGCAAGCTGCTGGCCGAGGCCCGTGAGCAGTCCGATGTGATCATCGACACCAGCCATCTCAACGTGAACCAGCTCCGCCGCCGCGTCGAGGAGCTGTTCGGCGGCGAGGACGTGCGCCGGCTGCGCATCACCGTGCTGTCCTTCGGCTTCAAGTACGGCCTGCCGCCGGACGCCGACTACGTGATGGACGCCCGGTTCCTGCCCAACCCGTTCTGGGTGCCCGATCTGCGCGACCACACCGGCCTGGAAGAGGCGGTGAGCACCTACGTCCTCGATCAGGAGGGCGCGGGTGACTTCGTGAAGACGTACGCCGGGCTGATCGCGGCCACCGCGTCCGGGTTCGAGCGCGAGGGCAAGCGCTACCTGACTGTCGCCGTCGGCTGCACCGGTGGCAAGCACCGCAGCGTCGCGATCACCGAAGAGCTGACCGCCCAGCTGCGCGACATGCGTCTCTCGGCCCATTCCTCCCACCGCGACCTGGGGCGGGAGTGACCATGCCCCCCGTACGGGTGGTGGCCTTCGGCGGTGGCCACGGGCTCAGCGCGTCGCTGCGGGCCCTGCGCAGCAGCGCCGCCCAGCTCGAGCTCGACATCACCGCCGTGGTCACGGTCGGCGACGACGGCGGTTCCAGCGGCCGGCTGCTGGCCGAGCGGGACGCGCTGCTGCCGCCCGGCGACCTGCGCCAGGCCCTGGCCGCGCTGGCCGACGACCAGCCGATCACCCAGCGCACCGCCCGGCTGCTGCAGTACCGGTTCGCCGAGATTCCGGCGGTCCGCGGCGAGGGCAACGATCCGCTGGTGGGGCACGCCGTGGGCAACCTGCTGCTGCTCGGCCTCATGGAGATGCTGGGCGATCCGGTGCAGGCGCTCGACCAGGCGGCCGCGATGGTGGGCGCTCGCGGGCGGGTGCTGCCGATGGCCCGGCACGCGATCGGCATCGAGGCCGACGTCCGCGGCGCCGACCCGCAGCGTCCCCACGAGGTCGTCACCGTCCGGGGCCAGCACGCCGTCGCGGTCGCGCACGGTCACGTCGAAGCCGTCCGCATCGACCCGGCCGACCCGCCGGTCTGCGCCCAGGCCATCGCCGCTATCGACGAGGCGGACTGGTTGATCTTTGGGCCGGGCAGCTGGTTCACCAGCGTGCTGCCACACCTGATGGTGCCGGGTCTGGCCGAGGCGATCATGAAAAGCTCGGCCCGGCGGCTGGTGACGCTCAACCTGGCCACCGAGAACGAGACGCTCGGCCTCTCGGCCGCCGACCACCTGGCCGCCCTGCACTGGTATCTGCCCGGCCTGCGGGTCGACACGGTGGTTGCCGACGAGCGTTGGGTGGGGGAGACCGAACCCGTCCGGCGGGCCGCGGAAGCTCTGGGCGCCCGCCTGGTGTTGGCACCCGTGGCCGTTGCGGACGGCAGTCCCAGGCATGATCCTGAGTCGTTGGGGGTTGCCCTGGTGCCTGTCCTGGGCGCCGATCGTTAAAGCAAGGGCGTAATGCGGCACTTACTGTTCAAGATCCGGCGCATGAGGTGACAACACGATGGCTATGACGGCAGCGGTCAAGGATGAGCTGAGCCGGGTCGACGTGCCCAAGCCCTGCTGCCGGCGGGCCGAGATGGCGGCCCTTCTCCGGTTCGCGGGCGGCCTGCACATCGTCTCCGGACGGGTGGTGGTCGAGGCCGAACTCGACACCGGCGCGGTGGCCCGGCGGCTGCGGCGCGAGATCGCCGACGTCTACGGCTACCCCAGCGAGGTGCACGTGCTGGCCTCGGGCGGGCTGCGCAAGGGCAGCCACTACATCGTGCGCATCGTCAAGGACGGTGAGGCGCTGGCCCGGCAGACCGGCCTGCTCGACGTGCGCGGCCGTCCCGTCCGGGGCCTGCCGCCGCACGTGGTCTCGGCCAACGTCTGCTGTGCGGTCGCCGCGTGGCGGGGCGCGTTCATGGCCCACGGCTCGCTCACCGAACCGGGCCGCTCCAGCGCGCTCGAGATCACCTGCCCCGGTCCGGAGGCCGCGCTGGCGTTGCGCGGCGCGGCCCGGCGCATCGGCATCACCGCCAAGGACCGCGAGGTGCGCGGCGTCGACCGGGTGGTCATCAAGGACGGCGACGCGATCGCCGCGCTGCTCACCCGGATCGGGGCGCACTCCAGCGTGCTGGCCTGGGAGGAGCGGCGGGTTCGGCGTGAGGTGCGCGCCACGGCCAACCGGCTGGCCAACTTCGACGACGCGAACCTGCGCCGCTCGGCGCGCGCCGCGGTGGCGGCGGCGGCCCGGGTCACCCGAGCCCTCGAGATCCTGGCCGACGAGGCTCCCAACCACCTCACCTCGGCCGGGCAGTTGCGGCTGGAGCACCGGCAGGCGTCGCTGGAGGAGTTGGGCGCGCTGGCTGACCCGCCGCTGACGAAGGATGCGATCGCCGGCCGTATAAGGCGTCTGCTCGCCCTCGCCGACAAGCGCGCCCGTGACCTGGGAATTCCCGACACCGAAGCCGCCGTGACCCCGGAGATGATGGCCTGCTGACCTAGCTCCCTGACAAGATGACGTGTGCCAACATGTCGCTTGTTCAGTTGATGCTGATTCGGCCACGCGAAAGCCTCTTACAACAACGCTCAAAAGCCCGGAAGACTCCCTCGCCATGGGAAGCATTCAGGAACTTGAGCAAAGGGTGACGGCAGTGGAAAAGGAGCAGAAGGAGGTGCGAACCTTGGCGGCGGGCGCGAGTCAGGACGTGTCGGATTACAAGGCGGCCCTCCAGGGGCACACCAGTTCGCTGAACGCTCTCCGCGAGACGCAACTGGAGCAGGCCGCGGACTTGAAGAACCTGTCCTCGGACTTGAAGAACGTGTCCGCGGACATCAAGAACGTGTCCTCGACGGTGGAGAAGGTGCTCGCCGAGTTGAAGGTCATGCGAGAGGCGCAGTTCCAGCAGGTGGCCGACATGCGGACGATGCGGGACACGCAGACCCGGCACTACGTCGACCAGCAGCAGCGCTTCACCACGGTTGAGGTGGGCCTGGACCTTGTCAGGGAGTCGCTTCGGCGCTCCGATGGAGGATCCGAGAACGCCGAGTCTGGTCTTGGCGGCTGAGTAACAACTTCCGGCCCCGGCGGGTGACCACCGGGGCCGGGCCGGAAGCTGTTCCGTTGCGGTTGGTGACGGTCACGTTGCGTACGGGACAACGGTTTTCGGGCGGAAGAAGCGCAGGTTAACGCGGGGGCTCGGTAACGCTCAGGTTGCGACCCCGCGCAAAACAAGCGTGGGCACTCGGATAGGGTCAAGACGACGGCGACGGTGCCGGCAGCTCGGCCGGCCGCGCTGTGCGCCGCCGGTTCGCCGCGGCGCCTCCTCAGTTCAGGCGCGGCGGTCGGACGCCCCTTTGCCGGCCCTCGACGCGGTCGGCAACGCAGACCCCTCCGCCGGTCGCATAATCCGGCGGACCGAAACGAGGAGATCCACCTGTGACCATCCGGGTTGGCATCAATGGCTTCGGCCGTATCGGCCGCAACTTCTTCCGGGCGGTTCTCGCCTCGGGTGCGGACATCGAGATCGTCGGCGTGAACGACCTGACCGACAACGCCACGCTGGCTCACCTGCTCAAGTACGACTCGATCCTCGGCCGCCTGCCGCACGAGGTGAAGGCCACCGCCGACGAGATCACCGTCGCCGGCAAGACCTTCAAGGCGTACGCCGAGAAGGACCCGAACAACCTGCCCTGGGGCGACCTGGGCGCCGACGTCGTCATCGAGTCGACCGGCTTCTTCACCGACGCCTCGAAGGCCAAGGCGCACGTCGACCAGGGCGCCAAGAAGGTCATCATCTCGGCCCCGGCCAAGAACGAAGACATCACCATCGTCATGGGCGTCAACGACAACCTGTACGACGGTGCGAAGCACACGATCATCTCGAACGCTTCCTGCACCACCAACTGCCTCGCCCCGATGGCGAAGGTCCTGAACGACACGATCGGCATCGAGCGTGGCCTCATGACCACGATCCACGCCTACACCCAGGACCAGAACCTGCAGGACGGCCCGCACAAGGACCTGCGCCGCGCTCGCGCCGCGGCCCTGAACATCGTGCCGACCTCGACCGGCGCCGCCAAGGCCGTCAGCCTCGTGCTGCCGGAGCTCAAGGGCAAGCTCGACGGCTTCGCGCTGCGGGTGCCGATCCCGACCGGCTCGGCCACCGACCTCACCTTCACCGCCGGCAAGGACACCTCGGTCGAAGAGGTCAACGCCGCGATCAAGGCCGCCGCGGACGGCCCGCTCAAGGGCATCCTCGTCTACACCGAGGACGAGATCGTCTCGTCGGACATCGTCACCGACCCGGCGTCCTGCATCTTCGACGCCGGTCTGACCAAGGTGATCGGCAACCAGGTCAAGGTCGTCGGCTGGTACGACAACGAGTGGGGCTACTCGAACCGCCTCGTCGACCTGGTCAAGCTCGTCGGGGCCTGATCTTGAAGACTCTCGACGACCTGCTCGGCGAGGGCGTGTCGGGTCGGCGCGTGCTCGTACGCGCCGACCTGAACGTCCCGTTCGACAAGAATGCCCCCCAGGGGGCAAATGCAGTCATCAGCGACGACGGCCGCGCCCGGGCGGTGCTGCCGACGCTGATCGCGCTGCGTGACGCGGGCGCCCGCGTCATCGTCATGTCGCACCTGGGCCGCCCCAAGGGCGCGCCCGACCCCAAGTACACGCTGGCTCCGGTGGCCACCCGCCTGGGTGAGCTGCTCGGCTCGCCGGTGGTCTTCGCGGCCGACACGGTCGGCGAGGACGCCCGCGCCAAGGCCGGCGCTCTCGAGGACGGCCAGGTGCTGCTGCTCGAGAACCTGCGCTTCAACGAGGGCGAGACCGCCAAGGACGACGCGACCCGGGCTGCCTTCGCGGGCGAGCTGGCCGCGGCGGCCGACTTCTACGTGGACGACGCTTTCGGCGCTGTGCATCGCAAGCACGCTTCGGTGTACGACGTGCCGGCCCTGCTGCCGCACTACGCCGGCGGTCTCGTCCTGCGCGAGGTCGACGTGCTCAAGAAGGTCACCGAGAACCCCCAGCAGCCGTACGTCGTGGTGCTCGGCGGCTCGAAGGTGTCCGACAAGCTGGCGGTGATCAAGGCGCTGCTGCCCAAGGTCGACAAGCTCCTGGTCGGCGGCGGCATGTGCTTCACCTTCCTCAAGGCCCAGGGCCACGAGGTCGGCAAGTCGCTGCTCGAGGACGACATGGTCGGCACCTGCCGTGACCTGCTGTCCGAGGCGCAGGGCCGGATCGTGCTGCCGGTCGACGTCGTCGCCGCGACCGAGTTCTCGGCCGACGCCGACTCGGTGACCGTGCCGGCGTCCGAGATCCCGGCCGACCGGCTCGGCCTCGACATCGGCCCCCAGTCGGTGGCCCTGTTCGCCGAGGCCATCGGCCCCGCCAGGACAGTGTTCTGGAACGGCCCGATGGGCGTGTTCGAGCTGGCGCCGTTCGCGGCCGGCACCCGGGGCGTGGCCGAGGCGATCACCAAGATCGACGGCTTCTCCGTGGTCGGCGGCGGCGACTCGGCCGCGGCCGTGCGCACGCTCGGCCTCGACGAGAGCGCCTTCGGGCACATCTCGACCGGTGGCGGCGCTTCCCTGGAATACCTCGAGGGCAAGACCCTCCCCGGCATCGAAGCTCTGGAGAAGTGATGGCGGACGCTCGCCGGCCGCTCATGGCCGGAAACTGGAAGATGAACCTCAACCACTTCGAGGCCAATCTTCTGGTGCAGAAGCTCGCTGCCGGTCTGACCGAGCAGCAGCTGACCGACGTCGAGGTGGCTGTCCTGCCGCCGTTCACCGACCTGCGCACCGTGCAGACCGCCGTCGACGGCGACAAGCTTCAGATCGAGTACGGGGCCCAGGACATCTCGCAGCACAAGTCCGGCGCGTACACCGGGGAGATCGCCGGCTCCATGCTGGAGAAGCTGGGCTGCACCTACGTGCTGGCCGGGCACTCCGAGCGGCGTGAGTACCACAACGAGGACGACGCCATCGTCAACGCGAAGGTGAAGGCGGCCTTCGCGAGCAACCTGACGCCGATCCTGTGCGTCGGCGAGGGCCTGTCCGTCCGCGAGGCGAACGGCCACTGCGCGCACTGCGCTTCGCAGCTCGACGCCGGCCTGGCCGGGCTCAAGCCCGAGCAGGTCAAGCAGATCGTCGTCGCGTACGAGCCGGTCTGGGCGATCGGCACCGGCAAGACCGCGACCCCCGAGGACGCGCAGGAGGTCTGCGGCGAGCTGCGGGCCCGGATCACCGAGAAGTACGGCGATGAGGTCGGCAACGCGGTGCGCATCCTCTACGGCGGCTCGGTGAAGGCGGCCAACATCGCGGCCATCATGGCCAAGCCCGACGTGGACGGCGCCCTGATCGGCGGCGCGAGCCTGGACGCCGAGGAGTTCGCCTCGATCGTCCGGTTTCGTGAGCACGTAGCACGCTGAGTCCGAACGTGTGCCCGGGCGTAACGATCGCCCGGGCACACGCTATTGTTGGACCGCTTGCAGTGCCCTTCGAGAGGAATCGTCCGACCATGCCGATGTGGTTCGCGTACACGTTGATCGCGTTGCTGGTCCTCACCAGCGTCCTGCTGACTCTGCTGATCCTGCTGCACCGCGGCAAGGGCGGCGGCATGTCGAGCATGTTCGGTGGCGGCGTCACCTCCAGCCTGGCCGGCTCGTCGGTCGCCGAGAAGAACCTCGACCGCTACACCGTCCTGGTGGGCATCGTCTGGTTCGCCTGCATCGTGGGTCTCGGGCTCTGGATGCGGGTCGCCGTCCCGAGCACCTGATTTCCTTGCGCCCCGTGCTTCCTGACGGAGCGTGATAGTCGTAGAATGTGCCGCGCGTCCGGTTCTGCCGGGCGCGCGGCTATTTTATGGCCTTGTTTCGGCCTGATTTCCGGTCGGCAAACCCGCCCTCGAGACAGGAGCGACATCCGTGTCCAGTGGCAGTGCGATCCGCGGCAGCCGGGTCGGCTCCTCCCCGGTCCGCCCCGACGAACGCAGCGAGCCCGCCCCGCGCCGTGAGGTGACCTACTTCTGCGCGGCGGGTCACGCCAGCCAGATCTGGTTCTCCGCCGAAGCGCCGTCACCCGACGCGTGGGACTGCCCGCGCTGCGGTCAGCCCGCCGGCCTCGACCGGCAGAATCCGCCGGGGCGGTCGCGAGCCGAGCCGTACAAGTCGCATCTGGCGTACGTCAAGGAGCGGCGCACCGACGAGGACGGCGCCAAGATCCTCGAAGAGGCGCTGGCCAAGCTCCGTCAGCGGCGCGGGCGCGGGGAGTAACGGCCCTCAGGCGGCTGTGTCGCGGCCCAGGTAGGTGACACCGGGCTCGGACGGCACGGCGATCTGCTCGAAGCCCAGACGGTCGTAGAACGCGCGCGCGGCGGTGTTCGCCGGGGCCATGCCCAGGTGCACCCGCTGCGCGCCGGCCGCGTGCAGCCCGGCCAGGAACGACCACATCAGCCCGCGCCCCAGCCCGCGGCCCTGCCACTCCGGCAGCAGGTCGATGTGCAGGTGCGCGGGATAGCGGGCCAGTTCCGGCACGAGCATGCGCTCGGGGTTGTGGTGCAGCTCGAGCCAGAACTCGTCGCGGGGGTCGTTGCCGTACCGGTCGGCGGTGGCGGGCAGCCATTCCTGCCGGTAGCGCCGGACGAACTCGGCCGTGTCGGTGGTGCCGACGACATAGCCGACGGCGTTGCCCGTCCCGTCGTCGAGGATCCGGGCCACGGTCGGCTCGAGAATGACGTACGGGGCTGCGAAGATGTCACCGACGAGACGGTCCGAGCTGTTCTGACCGCGCGCGTCCCCTCCGGAGTCGGCGGTACGCACGCAGATGTCGTAGACGGCGTCGAGGTCGGTAGGCCGGTAGGCGCGGATCTCTGGCTGCACGGATGCATTCTAGGTTCCGCGTACGGTGTGGCCGTGGTCACCGTCCGATGACACCATGTTCCGATGCGGAGCTCACCGATGCAGTGGACCCTCGAAGTTGTCGTCGTCCCCGTCGCCGACGTGGACCGCGCCAAGGAGTTCTACGCCGACCGTCTGGGCTTCGTCGTCGACCACGACACGAAGATCAACGACGATGTCCGGATCGTGCAGCTCACCCCGCCCGGCAGCGGGTGCTCGATCGTCATCGGCAAGGGCGCGGTGCCGAACATGCCGCCCGGCTCGCTCAAGGGACTGCAGCTGGTGGTGCCCGACATCGAACAGGCACATGCCGAACTGGTCGAGCGGGGAGTGGCCGTGAGCGACGTCCAGGCGGTGGGCGAGAACCCGCGGCCCACGCCGCACCCCCTGGACAATGTCGGCTTCGTCTTCTTCGACGACCCGGACGGCAACAGCTGGGCCGTCCAGCAGATCTCGTCGCGCGCCTAGCGCTCGCCCACCTTGGCCGCCGCGGCCTTGTCGAGCAGCCAGTAGGTCTTCGTCCGTCCGGTCGCGTGCGCCGCCGGCAGCAGCTTGTCGCCGTCCAGAGCCCGGCTCACCGAGTCGGTCTTGTCCGGGCCGGCCGCGATGAGCCACACCTCATCGGCCGACTGGATGGTCGGCATGGTCAGGGTGATCCGGTTCGGCGGCGGCTTCGGGCTGTTGTGGACGGCGGCGGTGGTGCTGCCGGTCTCGTTGAGCACGGGGTGTTCGGGGAAGAGCGAGGCCACGTGACCGTCCTCGCCGACGCCCAGCATCAGCACGTCGAACGGCGGCAGGTCGGCCCCGCCGAGGCGCAGCTCCGCGGCGTACCGGGCGGCAGCCGCCTCGGTGTCGTCGCCGTCGGCGCCGTCCGAGGCGGGCATGGCGTGCACGCGGGCCGGGTCGAGCGGCAGCGCGTCGAGCAGGGCCTCGCGGGCCTGGGTCTCGTTGCGCTCCGGGTCACCGGCGGGCAGGAAGCGCTCGTCGCCCCACCACAGGTCGAGCTGAGCCCAGTCGATCGCCTTGGCCTCGGGCAGCTCCTTGAGGGCGGCCAGCACCCGCTTGGCGATCCGGCCGCCGGTCAGCACGACGCCGGCCGAGCCGCGTTCCGCCTGCGCGTCCACGATCTTGGCGATCAGCCGGGACGCCACGGTCGCGGCCAGGGTGTCGGCGTCCGGAACGACCACCACCAGGGTCTTGCTCACAGTTGCGTCTCCTGTCGGTGTTGTCGGTGTCAAAGGGCTGAGGCCGCCCACCGATGACGGTGGACGGCCCCCTTGCGTTCTCGTTCCCTACGCGGCCGTGCCACCGGGACCGGCCATCGCGGCCTCGTCGCCGGCCTGCGCGGCCAGCGCGGGATCCTTCCAGACGTGGACGCGCATCGGCGGCTTGTGGTCGAGGCCGGACACGCCGGCCATCGAGCCGAGGGCGTCGGCGTAGATCTGGTCGGCGTCCAGGCGGCGCAGCTCCTCGGCCAGTTCGTCGCCGACCGGCCGCTTGGGCAGCGGCATGTAGCGGTCCTCCTGGCCGGTGCGGCTGAACAGCGCCGTGTTCTCCTCCCGGGTCACGGTGACCGTGTCGCCGTTCTCGCACTGGAGCATCACCGCGTGCATGCGCGGCGCGCGGTCGCTTGCCTGCAGTTCGGGCACGATGCCGAGCCGGGACTGGAGCCAGCCCTTCATCAGCCAGGCCGTCGGGTCCTTGGGCGGGGCCACGATGGTCGCGCCGGTCACCCGGGCCTCGGTGGTGTCGAACGCGCCGGCCACCAGGGTGCGCCACAGGGTGATGCGGGTCCAGGTGAGGTCGGTGTCGCCGGGCGCGTAGTCGACCGCCCGCTGGCGCAGCGCGGCCACCGGGTCGTGGGCCTGCGCGCAGTCGGTGATGCGCCGGTCGGCCACCACGCCGAGGAAGTCGTTCGCGATCATGTCCGGCGGCTCCTGGTGCCACCAGGTGACGACCGGGACGTCCGGGGCCAGCAGAGGCATGACCACCGACTCGGCGTGCAGCGCGAGACGGCCGTACATGCGCATGACGACCGCCTCGGCCGGCCCCAGCCGGCCACCGACGACGATCTCGGCGTCCAGACGGCTGCGACCCTCCAGATCGGAGCGCACCACGATGAGCAGCCGGCACGGGTGCGCGGCGGCGGCGATCGTGGCTGCCGCCTCGGCCTCGCGGACCTTCTTCTCCTCTACGACGGCGACCAGGGTCAGGGCGAGGCCGGAGGCCACACCGCCGGCGCTGCGCCGCTCGGCGGCGAGCGCCTTGACCACCTCGTTGCCGGTGGTGTCCCACAAGCCGATCACTTCGTTCCCCTATCCATCAGGCACGCCGCCAGGCCCGGCCCTCGCGGGCCAGCATCTCGTCCGAAGCGCGCGGGCCCCACTCGCCGGACCGGTAGGGCTCGGGCTTGGTGCCCGCCCACGCGGCCTCCAGCGGGTCGATGACCTGCCAGCTCTGCTCGATCTCGGCCGCGTCCGGGAACAGGGTCCGGTCGCCGACCAGCACGTCCAGCACGAGACGCTCGTACGCCTCGGGGCTGGACTCGGTGAACGCCTCGCCGTACTGGAAGTCCATCGCGATGTCGCGAACCTCCATCGTGGTGCCCGGCACCTTGGAGCCGTACTTCAGCACCACGCCCTCGTCGGGCTGCACGCGGATGACCAGCTGGTTGTGACCGAGCATCTCGACGTCGGCCGGGTCGAACGGCAGGTGCGGAGCCTTCTTGAAGAGGATCGCGATCTCGGTCACCCGGCGTGGCATGCGCTTGCCCACGCGTACGTAGAAGGGAACTTCGGCCCAGCGGCGGTTCTGGATGCCGAGCCGTACGGCCGCGTAGGTCTCCGTCGTGGAGTCCGCCGGGATGTTCTTCTCCTCGAGATAGCCGACCGCGCGCTCGCCGGCCACCCAGCCCGGAAGATACTGACCGCGGACGGAGCCCTTGGAGATGTCCTTCGGGATGGCGATGGCCTTGAGGACCTTGAGCTTCTCGGCCCGCACGTCGTCGGGGTCGAAGCTCGTCGGCTCCTCCATCGCCACCAGGGCCAGCAGCTGGAGCAGGTGGTTCTGGAGCACGTCGCGGGCGGCGCCGGACGCGTCGTAGAACGCGGCCCGGGTACCGATGCCCACGTCCTCGGCCATCGTGATCTGCACCGAGTCGACGTACTTGGAATTCCAGACCGGCTCGAACAGGCTGTTGGCGAAGCGCAGGGCCAGGATGTTCTGGACCGTCTCCTTGCCCAGGTAGTGGTCGATGCGGTAGACGTCGCCGGGCGTGAAGACCTCGTCGACCAGCTGGTTCAGTGAGATGGCGGTCTGCAGGTCGTTGCCGAACGGCTTCTCGACCACCACCCGGCGCCAGCCACCGGACTTGGCGTTGTCGGCCATGCCGGTGCGGGCCAGCTGGTTGAGCACCAGCGGGAACGCGGCCGGCGGGATCGAGAAGTAGAAGGCGGCGTTGCCCGGGATGCCGTTGCGCTCCCGGAGGTCGTCGAGGGTCTCGGCCAGGTGGTCGAACGCGGCGTCGTCGTCGAACGAGCCGGGCACGAACTGGAACTGGCTGGCGAGCCGCTGCCAGACGTCCTCGCGCCACGGGGTCCGGGCGCCCTTCTTCGCCGCTTCGTACGCCAGCGACTCGAAGTCACCGTCACCCCAGTCGCGGCGGGCGAAGCCCAGAACCACGAAACCGGGCGGCAGGAGACCGCGGTTGGCCAGGTCGTAGACGGCCGGGATGAGCTTCTTTCGGGACAGGTCACCGGTGACTCCGAAGATCACCAGAGCGCAAGGCTCGGGGATCCGGGGAAGCCTGCGGTCCTGTGCGCTACGCAGCGGATTGCCCACGTGGTCCATCCTGCCAGTTTTCGGTGTCGAGCAAGTGTCTAAGCAGGGACAGAGGAGGGGACTCGCGGCACGCGAGCCCCCTCACTGCTGTGTGTCAGGCCGCGTCGCTCGGGTTGTCCGAGCCCTTGGCCGCCGCCTTGAGCGACTTGTCGACGCCCTCGAGCAGTTCCTTCCAGCTGGCCTCGAACTTGTCGACGCCCTCGTCCTCGAGCACCTTGAACACGTCGGGGAGGTCGATGCCGACCGCGGCCAGGTCGGCGAAGACCTTCCGGGCGGCGTCGTACGAGCCGGTCACCGCGTCGGGGCGGACCACACCGTGGTCGGCGAACGCGTGGATCACGGCTTCGGGCATGGTGTTGACCGTGCCCGGAGCGACCAGCTCCTCGACGTAGATGGTGTCCTTGTACTCCGGGTTCTTGGTGGAGGTGGACGCCCACAGCGGGCGCTGCGGATGCGCGCCGGCGGCCGCGAGCGCCTTCCACCGGTCGGTGCTGAAGACCTCTTCGTACGCCTCGTAGGCGAGCTGGGCGTTGGCGATGGCCGCCTTGCCCTTGAGCGCCTTGGCCTCGTCGCTGCCGATCTTGTCGAGGCGCTTGTCGATCTCGGAGTCCACGCGGGAGACGAAGAACGACGCCACCGAACCGATCTTGGACAGGTCGTGGCCGTTGGCCCGGGCCTGCTCGATGCCGGCCAGGAACGCGTCCATGACCTGGCGGTACCGCTCGTTCGAGAAGATCAGCGTCACGTTGACGCTGATGCCCTCGGCCAGCACCGCGGTGATCGCCGGCAGGCCCGCGAGGGTGGCCGGAATCTTGATGTAGAGGTTCTCGCGGTCGACGAGCCACCAGAGCGTCTTGGCCTCGGCCACGGTGCTCTCGGTCTCGTGCGCCTTGCGCGGGTCGACCTCGATGGACACCCGGCCGTCGACGCCGTTCGAGGCGTCGTAGGCCGGGCGCTCGACGTCGCACGCGTCCCGCACGTCGCGGCCGGTCATCAGCCGGACCGCTTCCTCGACCGTGACACCCTGGGCGGCCAGGTCCCGGAGCTGCTCGTCGTAGGCGTCGGCGTCGGACAGTGCCTTCTGGAAGATGCTCGGGTTGGTGGTCACGCCGACCACGTGCTGCTCGTCGAGCAGCTTCTTGAGCCCGCCCGTGGTCAGGCGGGGGCGGGAGAGGTCGTCGAGCCAGACCGCCACACCAGCGGCGGACAGCTCAGCAAGCCTGTCGGTCATCGAAAACTCCCTCAGTTACCGGTCGTGTGACCGGTGATCTCGCCGACCTTGGCCAGGGCGGCGTTGGCCTTGGCCACCACGTTGTCCGCGGTGAACCCGAACTGCTCGAAGAGGATCTTGGCGGGGGCGCTGGCGCCGTAGTGCTCGATGCTCACGGGCTCGCCCGCCTCACCCAGGATCCTGTCCCAGCTCTGCCGGATGCCGGCCTCAACCGTCACCCGGGCCTTGACGCCGCGCGGCAGCACCTGCTGCTGGTACGCGGTGTCCTGCTCGTAGAACCACTCGAGGCACGGCATCGATACCACGCGGGTCGGGGTGCCCTGGGCCTCGAGTCGCTCCTGGGCGGTGAGGCAGTACTGCACCTCGGAGCCGGTGCCGATGAGGATCACCTTGGGCTCGCCGCCGGACGCCTCGGAGAGGATGTAGCCGCCCCGCAGGGTGCCCTCGGCCGACGCGTACTTCGTACGGTCGATCGTCGGCAGGTTCTGCCGGGACAGCGCCAGGCCGGTCGGGCGGTCCTTGTGCTCGATCGCGCCGCGCCAGGCGTACGCCGTCTCGTTGGCGTCGGCCGGGCGGACGACGTCGAGGCCGACGATGGCCCGCAGCGCGGACAGGGTCTCGATCGGCTGGTGGGTCGGGCCGTCCTCGCCCAGGCCGATGGAGTCGTGCGTCCACACGTAGATGACCGGCAGCTTCATCAGTGCGGACAGGCGTACGGCGCCGCGCATGTAGTCGCTGAAGACCAGGAACGTGCCGCCGTAGGGGCGGGTCTTGCCGTTGGCCGTGATGCCGTTGAGCACCGAGCCCATGCCGTGCTCGCGGATGCCGAAGTGCAGAGTGCGGCCGTACTCGTTGCCGGGGAACGCCTTGGTCGCGTACTCGGCCGGGATGAAGGACGGCTCGCCCTTCATCGTGGTGTTGTTGCTCTCGGCGAGGTCGGCCGAACCGCCCCAGAGTTCGGGCAGCACCGGCGCGAGGGCGTTCAGCACCTGCTGCGACGCGGCGCGGGTGGCCAGGCCCTTGGGGTCGGCCGGGAATTCGGGCAGCGACTTCTCCCAGCCCTCGGGCAGGCCGTGCGCCGACAGCCGGTCGAACAGCGCCCGGCGCTCCGGGTTGGCCTTGGCCCAGGTCTCGAACTTGGTGTTCCACTCGGCGTGCGCCGCCTGGCCCCGCTCGACCACCTGGCGGGTGTGCGCGAGGACGTCCTCGGCGACCGCGAACGTCTCGTTCGGGTCGAAGCCCAGGATCTTCTTGGTGGCGGCGACCTCGTCGGCGCCCAGCGCGGAGCCGTGGATCTTGCCGGTGTTCTGCTTGTTCGGCGCCGGCCAGCCGATGATCGTGCGCAGCACGATGAACGTCGGCTTGTCGGTGACCTTGTTGCCCGCCGCGATCGCGGCGTAGAGCGCCTCGACGTCCTCGTGGTACTCGCTGCCCTGGGACGGGTCGCCCTTGCGCCAGTCCACGTGCCGGACGTCCCAGCCGTACGCGGCGTAACGCGCGCCGACGTCCTCGTTCTTGGCGATCCGGGTGTCGTCCTCGATGGAGATCTCGTTGTCGTCGTAGATCACCGTGAGGTTGCCGAGCTTCTGGACGCCGGCGATGGCGCTCGACTCGTGGCTGACGCCCTCTTCGATGTCGCCGTCCGAACACAACACGTACACGTTGTGGTCGAACAGAGAGTCATCGGTCTTGGGCTCGGGGTCGAACAGGCCACGCTCGCGGCGGGCGGCCATCGCCATGCCCACCGCGTTGCCGATGCCCTGACCGAGCGGGCCGGTGGTGACCTCGACGCCGGGGGTGTGCCCGTACTCGGGGTGGCCCGGGGTCAGCGAGTCCCACTGCCGCAGCGAGGCCAGGTCGTCCAGGGCCAGGCCGAAGCCGTTCAGGTAGAGCTGAATGTAGAGGGTGAGGCTGGAGTGACCACAGGAGAGCACGAAGCGGTCCCGCCCGGCCCAGTGCGGGTCGGTCGGGTCATGCCGCATGACCCGGTTGAACAGCAGGTAGGCCGCGGGGGCGAGGCTCATCGCGGTGCCGGGATGGCCGTTGCCGGATTTCTCGACGGCATCCATCGCCAGGACCCGGACAGTGTCCACTGCCTTGCGGTCTAGGTCGGACCAATTGAGAGCAGGATCTTTGGCAGCCACGTCGGTTGTGCTCCTCGGGGCATGATTTTGGGAACCCTTTTGAGCTTGACCCTATCCACTTGCCTTAAACCCCCGCCCGGGGAACGCCCGAGGCCCATACGCTGAGAGCGGACACGCGACGTGTGACGCCGTGCACCCGATGTGGGTCGCCGGAGCAGCGCAGATGGCTGAGCGTAGGCTGTCTCAGCGTGCCGCCGGCTGGCGCCGGCAACGGTCGTGAGTTGGCTAATGCCGAAGCCGGAAGGTGGCAGTCCGTGAGCATGATCACCGAGCGTCCCGTCCCTGGACGGGCGGTCGGCGTGGCGGAGGGCGCCGCGGACGCGGTTCGCCCCGGAGCGCGTCTCGATCTCGTAGCCCTGCTGCGCGCGTACCTGTCGCTGTGCAAGCCGCAGATCGTCGAACTGCTCCTGGTGACCACCGTCCCGACCATGATGGTCGCGGCCGGCGGGTGGCCTGACCTGCGCACTCTTGCCGTGGTGCTGATCGGCGGGTCGATGGCGGGCGGCGCCGCGAGCGCGCTCAACTGCTACATCGACCGCGACATCGACCAGGTCATGCGCCGGACGAAGCGGCGGCCGCTGCCGGCCAACGCCGTGACCCCGCGGGCCGTGCTCGTCTTCGGTCTGACCCTCGCCGTGATCTCCGTCGCGCTGATGGCCGTCTTCACCAACTGGCTGGCCACGGCGCTGACCGCCGGGGCGATCTTCTACTACGACGTCGTCTACACGCTGTGGCTGAAGCGGCGCACTCCGGCCAACACGTTCTGGGGCGGCATCTGCGGCTCGGCGCCGGTGATCATCGGCTGGGCCGCCGTGACGGGCACCGTGTCGGCGCTGGGGTGGGCGCTTTTTGCGGTTGTCTTTTTTTGGCAGATGCCGCACTTCTATGCGCTCGCCATCAAGTACAAGGACGACTATGCCCGCGCCGGCATCCCGATGTTGCCGGTCGTGCGCTCGGCCCGGCGGGTCAACGGCGAGATCGTGCTCTACACCGTGCTCACCGTGGTGGCCTCGCTCGCTGTCTGGCCGCTGGGGTCGGGGCTGGGCCTGGGCCTGATCTACGGCATCACGGCCATCGCCACCGGGGCCGCCTTCCTGGGCGAGGCGCTGCTGCTGGTCAAGCGGTCGCGCGCCGGCGAGCCGACCAAGCCGATGCGGCTGTTCCACTGGTCCATCACCTACCTGACGATCCTGTTCATCGCCGTGGCGGTGGACGCGCTCGTCTGAGCCTCCCGCTGACGCGTCGCGCGCCCTCCCGCTGACCGCGGGACGGGCGCGCTGCCGTATGCGGGCCGGACGCTTTCCGGTGGCCGTTCGTTGAGTCGCGGCGCGTGCCACTTTTCGGCGTGGCGCGCAAGGCCGCAGGTGCGTGGTGGTGGCGTTCCGTCGTGCGGCTCCGCCGGTCGATCGTCGGCCCAGGGTCACCGACGTCGCACAACGTGACCGAATTCGTCGCATTTTTGGTTACGCAAGGTCACTCAATAGATGGAAAACTGTGGATGCGACCATATCGGGCAAAATGGTGTTTTAGCTACGTGACCAAAGGTTAAACCCGCAGGTAATTCGGCTCACAAAAGGCGGGCGGAGGTACTTGCCTCGGCCCACGAGGTGCTTACTCTTCCGTTCATGGCTCAAGGTTCCGATACGACACTGACCGCGGGGATCAAGTCCTTCGCCGCCGGCCACGGTGGTGCCAAGGCGGTCATCGAGTACGTCGGCAAGCGTGGTGCCCGCATTGTCCTCGTCGGCGAGGACGGGGAGTGGTCCGACCAGTTCGCCGACGACACCAACCAGGCCCGCAAGGCTTGTGAGAACGCCGGCGTCGAGGTGGAGAACGAGTGGGAGCGCGAGCTCATGGAGCAGATGCGCCCCAGCAACGACCTGTGGCGCTCGATGTCCCGCCGGAGCATGGCACGCTGAGTCGACCCCGAGTTGACCCCGAGTTGTCCCCGACTTCCGACCCTGCGACCCGGGAGCGATCCCGGGTCGCTCTCGTCACCTGCGACCTCTTCCCGGACCTCTGGGAGGACGACCTGCCGCTGCGCGATGTCCTGCTCTCCCGCGGCGCTGAGGTGGACGTCCTCGGCTGGGACGACACCGAGGCCGACTGGGCGGCGTACGACGTGGCGGTGATCCGCTCACCCTGGGACTACGTCGCCCGCCGCGACAGCTTCGTCAGCTGGGCGCACAGCGTTGCTCGCTTGCTCAACCCGGCCGACGTGCTCGAGTGGAACACCGACAAGCGCTACCTGGCCGAACTGGCGAACGCCGGCCTGCCGGTCACGCCCACGGATTTCGTGGCCCCGGGCGACTCGTGGACCCCGCCGTCCGACGGCGAATGGGTCGTGAAGCCCACGGTCAGCGCCGGCAGTCAGGACACGGGCCGCTACCTGTTGCCCGCCCAGCAGGCCCTGGCCGAGGCCCACGTGGCCCGCCTGGCCGCCGCCGGCCGCACAGCGATGATCCAGCCCTACCTGTCCGCGGTCGACGAGCAGGGCGAGACCGCGCTCATCTTCCTGCCCGACACCGGCGGCGTCCTCTCGTTCAGCCACGCGATCCGCAAGGGCGCGATGCTCACCGGCCCCGACGAGGGCGCCATCGATCCCGGCAGCGAACGGATCGACCCCCGCAGCCCGACCGAGGCCGAGCGCGCGACCGCCGAACGCGTGCTCGAAGCCGTCCCCGGCGGCGCAGGGCGCCTGCTCTACGCCCGCGTCGACCTGATCCCCGGCCCGGACGGTGCGCCGCTGCTGGTCGAGCTCGAACTGACCGAGCCTTCCCTCTTCCTGAAAGAGGGCGGAGACGCCGCCACCCGTCGCCTGGCCGAGGCCATCCTCGCGCGCATCTGACCGGCGGCTTTCCGTGAACAGGCCTGATCCACGCACATAGGTGGCTTGGTAGCTTGCTCTCGCCACCCCACAGGCGACCACGCCGACCAGCGTGGCCCGCCGCCCGGAGACGCCGCTATCCGGCGCCTGGCCGGGTTCGATCGCGGCGGCCCTTCGTTGTCAGGCCGGTGCACGCGTCGGGTGATGGCCGGAGAGAGAAGACCATCACCCGCGCGCAGGTGGGTTGGTGCGGCGGTCGCGCAGAGACACCGGGAACGGCCGCCGCACCAGCGCGTGCTGTCGTATAGAACCACCCTCTTTCTTTGGGAGGCGCTCGACCGGATTGCCCTGCGGCGCGGCGCGCGGCGGGTACGCGCGGCCGGATGGCACGGTCGGGGCGGATCCGGCACCGCACGACGCGATGCCGTTGATCGGGGACGGCGCGGGGGTTATGGCTGTTGGCGGGTGGCGTCCGGAGAGCCGTCCTCGGCGGGGACACCGGTGCCGGCGGCCTGCGGCGGACGCCACCCCTTCGGCAGGGTTTCGCGGGAGCCGCTCCGCCTGACGGGGAACGGAGCGGCAACCCTGCCGGGTCCAATGGCCGGGCCGTGCGTCAGCCTGGCCGCGGCTTGGCTGAGGTCGGTCGGCGCAGCATCGGGAAGGTCGGCCGGTGTGGGGGAGCGAGGCTGATGGGTGCCATGGGGACAGCGTGCCGAAGCGGGCCGCTCAAAGTCCGGCCAATGTTTTTTCTGTGGATGACACGCGGGTTATCCACAGGGCCCGATCCTCGAGGCGCAGGTCAGCGCGTTTCGTAGGTGGCCCGATTGTTGCAAGTCGGCCCTAGGGCAGGTGGGTGTGGCGGGGCAGGCGGATGCGGGGAGGCAGGCGGGTGTGGCGGGGCAGGCGGTGGCGGGTCAGGCGTGCAGGGCGGGTCAGTGGGCTACGCAGGCGGGCGCGGCGGGGCAGGCGGGCGAGGCGGGCTTGGCGTGCCTGCGTGCCTGCGTGCCTGCGTGCCTGCGTGCCTGCGGGCCTGCGTGCCTGCGGAACCCAAAGGTCCTGGAAGCAAGCGATGGCTTTTTAGCCCGGCGAAGGGCCGGCAGGGCGTTGAGCTAGCCGGACGGCCGAAGCGGAAGGCTGAGAATTCGTGGGCGCCCACGAATCGATGGCTCAAGCTCGACAAGGGCCGGTTGAGGCGGTCCAACGGGCCGGAGCGGAAGCGCGGGCCCGAGGTGGTGGCGTGAGAGGGCGACGGGGTGGGTCAGCGCGAGGAGGGGACCGGTTCGTCGTCTGCCACTGGGGTGGGAGAGAGCTCGGTGGGGGCCGGGGGCGCGGGCAGGTCGGGGCGGGACCGCAATGACCAGATGACGGCCAGGGTGGAGGTCCAGACCAGGGCCGCGCCGAGCATGTGGGCGCCGACCAGCAGGACCGGGAGGTGGGTGAAGTACTGCACGAAGCCGATCAGGCCCTGGGCCAGCTCGACCACCAGCAGCACCACCGCGGCGCGGACGGTGGTGGCGGGGGCCTTCACGGCGCGCAGCGCGAAGACCAGGGCGACGGTGAGGCCGATGAGCAGGAACACCACGTCGGCGTGGGCCTGGGAGACCGTGGCCGGGTCGAGGCCGTTGCGCTTCGCGTCCTCGTCGCCGGCGTGGGGGCCGCTGCCGGTCACGACCACGCCCAGGGCGATCACCGCGGCGCTGACCGCGGAGAGGATCCACACGAGGTGGTTGATCGGGCGCGGCACCAGTGGCACCGGCGGTCCGTCGCCCTCGGCGGCGCGGCGCCACAGGGCGTACGCGAAAGCGATGATCACGATGGAGATGAGGAAGTGGATGCCGACGACCCACGGGTTGAGGTCGGTGAGCACCGTGATGCCGCCCACGACGGCCTGAAGCGGGATGTAGAACAGCACTGCGACCGACAGCAGAACCCGGGAACGGCGGCGAGGCTTTTCCAGCAGGGCGGCGATCACGCAGGCCACCGCGATGATGCCGAGCGCGAACGTGAGCATCCGGTTGCCGAATTCGATCACGCCGTGCACGCCCATCTCGGCGGTCGTCGTGTACGAGCTGTCGGTGCACCGGGGCCAGGTGGGGCAGCCGAGGCCCGACCCGGTGAGACGGACCGCCGCACCGGTGACGACCAGCGCGACGTTGGCGACAAGGGACGCCAAGGCCAGGGGGCGCAGCGGTAGGAATCTCACCTCTGGCATCGTACGCAGGGAATTGATCTTGAAATGAAGGCCCCGCGGGCCTCGGTGGCATGGATCACCGGAGAGTCAGTTTGCGGGCGTCCGCGGAAATACGTAACGTTGGCGTAGTGAAATACGAGGTGCAGATCCGGAGCGGAGTGGTGGCGTCAGCCAGCGCTTCGGACGGTCGCACCCGTGACCGGGTCGCCCAGCTGCTGCTCGAGCGTGGTTCCGCCACCGCGGCCGAGCTCGGCGCCGAGCTGAGCCTGAGCCCGGCGGCCATCCGCAAGCACCTCGACGCGATGCTCGCCGACCAGCTGGTCGAGACCCGCGAGGTCCGCAACACCGGCCCGCGTGGCCGGGGGCGTCCCGCCAAGGCGTTCGCGCTGACGGCGGCCGCCCGGGAAGATCTGAACCCGCACTTCTACGACGGTATCGCCACGGCCGCGCTGCGCTGGATCCAGCAGCATCACGGTCCCGAGGCCGTCACCGCCTTCGCGTCGGCCCAGGTCGGCGCGCTCGAGGAACGATGCCGGGCCGCTCTGCGCGAGGCCGGCGACGACCCCATCGCGCGGGCGGAGGCGCTCGCCGAGGCGCTCACCGCCGAGGGCTACGCTGCCAACGCGACCGTGATCGCGTCCGGCGGCCAGCTGTGCCAGCACTCCTGCCCGGTGGCGCACGTGGCCGCCGAGTTCCCTCAGCTGTGCGACGCCGAGACCGAGGTCATCTCGCGGCTCATCGGCACCCACGTGCAGCGTCTCGCCACGATCGCGCACGGCGACCGGGTGTGCACCACGCACATCCCGGCCCCCGCGCGAGGACCTTCCGACCGCCCCACCCAGCCGCCCGTGACCGGACTGAAGACCGCAACAAAGGCAACCACGGTTAGGACAGATAAATGACCGACCAAATCGTCAGCCAGGAAGAGCACCTCGCCGCCCTGGGCAAGTACGAATACGGGTGGGCCGACGCCGACGTCGCGGGTTCGACCGCGCAGCGCGGCCTGTCCGAGGCCGTGGTGCGCAACATCTCCGCGTTGAAGAACGAGCCCGAGTGGATGCTCAACCTGCGTCTCAAGGGCCTCCGCCTCTTCGACCGCAAGCCCATGCCGAACTGGGGCGCCGACCTCACCGGCATCGACTTCCAGAACATCAAGTACTTCGTGCGCTCCACCGAGAAGCAGGCCGCCACCTGGGACGACCTGCCGGCGGACATCAAGAGCACGTACGACAAGCTGGGGATTCCGGAGGCCGAGAAGCAGCGCCTCGTCTCCGGTGTCGCCGCGCAGTACGAGTCCGAGGTCGTCTACCACGCGATTCGTGAGGACCTCGAGGAGCAGGGCGTTCTGTTCCTCGACACCGACACGGCGCTCAAGGAGCACCCGGAGATCTTCCAGGAGTACTTCGGCACCGTCATCCCGGTCGGCGACAACAAGTTCGCCGCGCTGAACACCAGCGTGTGGTCGGGTGGCTCGTTCATCTACGTGCCCAAGAACGTCAAGGTCGACATCCCGCTGCAGGCCTACTTCCGGATCAACACCGAGAACATGGGCCAGTTCGAGCGGACGCTGATCATCGCCGACGAGGGCAGCTACGTGCACTACGTCGAGGGCTGCACCGCGCCGATCTACTCGTCCGACTCGCTGCACTCCGCGGTCGTCGAGATCGTCGTCAAGAAGAACGCCCGGGTGCGTTACACGACCATCCAGAACTGGTCGAACAACGTCTACAACCTGGTCACCAAGCGCGCCACCTGCGAAGAGGGCGCGACCATGGAGTGGATCGACGGCAACATCGGCTCCAAGGTGACCATGAAGTACCCGGCGGTCTACATGACCGGCCCGCACGCCAAGGGCGAGGTGCTCTCGATCGCCATGGCCGGCGAGGGCCAGCACCAGGACTCTGGCGCCAAGATGGTGCACGCCGCGCCGCACACCTCCTCGACGATCGTCTCCAAGTCGATCGCCCGGGGCGGCGGCCGCACGTCGTACCGCGGTCTCGTGCAGGTGCTGGAGGGCTCGTCGTCCTCCAAGAGCACGGTCAAGTGCGACGCG
Organism: Paractinoplanes hotanensis; assembly: GCF_023717965.1. Classification (NCBI taxonomy): domain Bacteria; kingdom Bacillati; phylum Actinomycetota; class Actinomycetes; order Micromonosporales; family Micromonosporaceae; genus Paractinoplanes; species Paractinoplanes hotanensis. The sequence goes on from NZ_JAMQOL010000040.1 coordinate 44,516, forward strand.
CTCCTGGTCGACACCATCTCGCGCTCGGACACCTACCCGTACGTCGACATCCGCGAGGACGACGTGTCGATGGGGCACGAGGCGACCGTCTCCAAGGTCTCCGAAGACCAGCTCTTCTACCTGATGAGCCGCGGTCTGACCGAGGACGAGGCGATGGCGATGATCGTGCGTGGCTTCATCGAGCCGATCGCCAAGGAACTGCCGATGGAGTACGCCCTCGAACTGAACCGTCTCATTGAGCTCCAGATGGAAGGCGCGGTCGGCTAACCGATGACCACCGAAACAACGATTGCTCCGCCCAGCACCAAGTCACAGGTGCTGCGCTCGTTCGACGTCGCCGAGTTCCCGGCCCTCAACGGGCTCGAGGAGGAGTGGCGTTTCACCCCGCTCAAGCGCCTGCGCGAGCTGGTCAGGGCCACCGCCCTGACCGGCACGGCGCCCCAGGTCGAGCACGGTGATCTGCCCGCCGGCGTGAGCGTGCGGAGCGTCGAGAAGGTCGACCCGGTGCTCACGCCGTTCGACCGGGTCAGCGCCCTGGCGTTCGGCTCGGCGGCCGGCGTGACCCTGATCGAGGTCGCGCCCGAGACCGAGCCCGAGCAGGCCGTGGTGATCCGCCTGGTCGGCAAGGGCGGCGAGGCCGCGGCCGGCCGCACCTTCGTCAAGGTCGGCGCGTTCGCCAAGGTCACGCTGGTGCTCGAACAGACCGGCACGACCACGCTGGCCGACAACATCGAGGTCCTGGTGGGCGACAGCGCCCAGCTCACCTTCGTGACGGTCGCCGACTGGGACGCCGACGCGGTGCAGGCCCAGCACGTGAAGATCCGGATCGGCAAGGACGCCCGGGCCGTCCACGTGCAGGTGGCGCTCGGCGGCGACCTGGTCCGCCAGTTCACCAGCGTCGAATACACCGGCCGTGGCGGTGACGCCGAGCTGTGGGGCCTCTACTTCGCCGACGCCGGCCAGCACTTCGAGCACCGCCAGCTGGTCGACCACTCGGTGCCGGACTGCCGCAGCTACGTCGGCTACCGGGGCGCTCTGCAGGGCGTTTCCGCGCAGACCGTCTGGGTCGGCGACGTGCTGATCCGGGCCGCGGCCACGGGCACCGACACGTACGAGATCAACCGCAACCTCATCCTGACCGACGGCGCCGTGGCCCACTCGGTGCCCAACCTCGAGATCGAGACCGGTGAGATCGTCGGCGCCGGGCACGCCAGCGCGACCGGCCGCTTCGACGAGGAGCAGCTGTTCTACCTGATGGCGCGGGGCATCCCCGAGGGTGAGGCGCGCAAGCTCGTGGTCCGGGGCTTCTTCGCCGAGCTGCTCAACAAGATCCCGGTCGAGGAACTGCGCGAGCGCCTCGGCACCGCGATCGAGGCTCGTCTGGCGGAGTCAGCGTCATGATGGACTGCACCGAGCGGCACTTGTCCGAGCCGGGCGACGGCCTCGCAGGCGAGGGCCGGGAGAGCATGACAGGGCAGGCTCAGAGTGAGTTTTGAGTTGGTCGGTCCTGTCGCCGACGTCGCGAAGGGCGCCGCGATCTCGGTGGAGCTCGACGGCGTCGACATCGCGGTGGTGCACGCCGACGACGACAACTTCTATGCCGTACGCGATGAATGCTCGCACGCCGCGGTCCCCCTCTCCGAGGGCGAGGTCGAGGGTTGCATGCTCGAGTGCTGGCTGCACGGCTCCCGGTTCGATCTGCGCACCGGCGAGCCGAGCGGCCCGCCCGCGTTCACCCCGGTGGCGACCTACCCCGTCGAGATCCGCGACGGCGACATCTATGTATCGACGACCCCGAGTAATGGAGTAAACCCGTGAGCACCCTGGAGATCCGCGACCTGCAGGTGTCGGTCAAGCTGCCCGAGGGCGACCTGAAGCCGATCCTGGCCGGGGTCGACCTCACCGTGAAGTCGGGCGAGACCCACGCCATCATGGGTCCGAACGGCTCGGGCAAGTCGACGCTGGCGTACTCCATCGCGGGCCACCCCAAGTACGAGATCACCGGCGGCACCGTTACGCTGGACGGCGACAACGTCCTCGACATGACCGTCGACGAGCGGGCCCGCGCCGGCCTCTTCCTGGCCATGCAGTACCCGGTCGAGGTGCCCGGCGTTTCCGTGGCCAACTTCCTGCGTACGGCGAAGACCGCGATCGACGGCGAGGCGCCGAAGCTCCGCACGTGGGCCGGTGACCTGCGCAAGGCCATGGAGAAGCTCCAGATGGACCCGGCGTTCGCCCAGCGCAACGTCAACGAGGGCTTCTCCGGCGGTGAGAAGAAGCGCCACGAGATCATGCAGCTCGAGTTGCTCAAGCCGAAGATGGCCATCCTCGACGAGACCGACTCGGGCCTCGACATCGACGCGCTGCGCGTCGTCAGCGAGGGCGTGAACCGGGTCCGCGAGACCGGCGACACCGGCCTGCTGCTGATCACCCACTACACCCGCATCCTGCGCTACATCAAGCCGGACTTCGTGCACGTCTTCGTCGCTGGCAGGATCGTTCAGGAGGGCGGCCCGGAGCTCGCCGAGCAGCTCGAGGCCGAGGGCTACGAGCGCTACGTCGGCGCGCGGGTCTGAGCCGGCCTTTCTCGCTAGGAGAAGAACGATGACGTTCGACGTGGTCCGGGTCCGAGCCGACTTCCCGATCCTGACGCGGGAGGTCAACGGCCACCCGCTGGTGTATCTGGACAGTGCGAACACCTCGCAGAAACCGGCGCAGGTGATCAAGGCGATGCGCATGCACAACGAGCGGCACAACGGCAACGTGTCCCGCTCCGTGCACACGCTCGGCACCGAGGCCACGTCGGCGTACGAGGACGCCCGCGGCAAGGTCGCGTCCTTCGTCGGCGCGACCACTCCCGACGAGATCGTCTTCACGAAGAACTCGACCGAGGCGATCAACCTGGTCGCGTACTCGCTCGGGCAGCACCTGGCGCTCCAGCCGGGCGACGAGATCGTGATCTCCGAGATGGAGCATCACTCGAACATCGTCCCGTGGCAGCTGCTGTGCGAGCGCACCGGCGCCACGCTGCGCTGGTTCGGGGTGACCGACGAGGGCCGGCTGGCGCCCGACGACGATCTGATCAACGAGCGCACGAAGATCGTCTCCATCGTGCACATGTCGAACGTGCTCGGCACGATCAACGACGTGTCCGGGATCGTGGCGCGGGCGCACGAGGTCGGCGCGCTGGTGCTGCTCGACTGCTCGCAGTCGGTGCCGCACCTGCCGGTCGACGTCCAGGCGCTCGGGGCCGACTTCATCGCGTTCACCGGCCACAAGATGCTCGGCCCGACCGGCATCGGCGTCCTCTGGGGCCGGTATTCGCTGCTCGCCGAGATGCCGCCGTTCCTGGCCGGCGGTTCGATGATCGAGACGGTGACGATGGGCGGCACCACCTTCGCCGCGCCACCGGCCCGCTTCGAGGCCGGCACGCCGCCGATCGCCGAGGCGGTCGGTCTCGGGGCTGCCGTCGACTACCTGACCGCGCTGGGCATGGAGGCGGTGCATCAGCACGAGCAGGAGATCACCGCGTACGCGCTGAAGACCCTGACCGACGTGCCGGGGGTCCAGATCTTCGGCCCGGCCACCCCCGAGGGACGTGGCGGCACGCTGTCCTTCGGCGTCGACGGGATTCACCCGCACGACGTGGGCCAGGTCCTCGACGCGCTCGGTGTCGAGGTGCGGGTCGGGCACCACTGCGCGAAGCCGACCTGCGCCCGGTTCGGGGTGCCGGCGATGACCCGCGCGTCGTTCTACCTCTACACCACCACGGACGAGATCGACGCCCTCGCCCGCGGCCTCGACCAGGTCAAGAAGGTGTTCGGCTGATGATGCTCGACGGGCTGTACCAAGAGATCATCTTGGACCACTACAAGCATCCGCACGGCCGTGGCCTGCGCGACCCGTTCAACGGCGAGGCGCACCACGTCAACCCGACCTGCGGCGACGAGATCACGGTCCGGGTCAGCTCCACCGCGGGTGAGCTTTCCGACATTTCGTACGACGGTCTGGGCTGCTCGATCAGCCAGGCCTCCGCGTCGGTGCTGTACGAACTGCTGCGTGGACGTCCGCCGGGGGACGCGGCGGGAATCCACGAGGCGTTCGTGGCGCTGATGCAGGGACGTGGCCAGGTCGAGCCCGACGAGGACGTGCTCGGCGACGGCATCGCGTTCGCCGGGGTCGCCAAGTTTCCGGCCCGGGTCAAGTGCGCGCTGCTGCCATGGATGGCGTTCAAGGATGCTGCCGCACGCGCAGGAATCGACGTTTCCTCAGAGGCTTCAGAGGTGAAGGCATGACTGACACTCCCGTTACCGCTCCCGCTCCCGCTTCTGCTTCCGACGAGGGCGCCACCGCGGTCGCCCCTTCGGAGGTTTCCAAGGCCACCGTCGCGGACGTCGAAGAGGCGATGAAGGACGTCGTCGACCCCGAGCTCGGGATCAACGTGGTCGACCTCGGCCTGGTCTACGACGCCTACGTCGACGACGACAACATCGCCACCCTCGACATGACGCTCACCTCGGCGGCCTGCCCGCTGACCGACGTCATCGAGGACCAGACGCGCACGGCGCTGACCACCGGCCCCGGCGGCGGCCTGGTCAAGGACTTCCGGATCAACTGGGTGTGGCTGCCGCCGTGGGGCCCCGACAAGATCACCGACGACGGTCGCGAGCAGCTGCGGGCCCTCGGCTTCAACGTCTGATCTCCGCCCTTCTGTCGTACCCCACTGCTAGAAAAAGGGCATGGATTACCCAGCCCTCCTCACCCTGATCGACGAGCGGTCGGCGGCGCTGCGTGACGCAGTCGCCGCCGCTGCTGTTTCTGACACCCGCGTGCCGGGCTGCCCCGAATGGGATCTCGGCGATCTCGTGGCGCACGTCGGCGCGGTCCAGCGCTTCTGGGCCGTGGTCGTCGGCGCGCACGATCCGACCGGCCCGCCCTCGCGCGCGGCGCTGGGCGACCGCGAACCCCACGGCGAACTGCTGGAATGGTCCGCCGCGTCGACCGATCTGTTGCTGTCGGCCCTTCGCGGTTCGTCGGCCGAGGTGCCGGCGTGGGCCTGGTGGGGCAAGTCGTCCGCGCCGCTCACCGTCGGGGCGATCGCCCGCCACCAGGTGCAAGAGGCGGCGGTCCACGCGTACGACGCGCAAGAGACCGTGGGCAAGGCCGAACCCCTGCCGGCCTTTGTCGCGGTCGACGGGCTGGCCGAGTTTCTACAGGTCGGGGTGGGGTCGCTCGGGGCTTGGCCGCATCGTCCGGCCCGGATCGCCTTCGTCGCGGTCGACGGGCCGGGGCACATCCTCGATCTGTCACCCTCGGGTGGCGTTCTCGACCCGGCGGCCGCGGGTGATCCGGTGGTCACCGTGCGCGGGTCGACCAGCGATCTGGTGCTGGCGCTCTACGGCCGGGTGCCGTTCGATCGCCTCACCGTCGACGGGGATCGCGAGGTGCTGCCCCAGCTGCGGGCCTGGTCCAATCCCGACTGACTCGTCGTGCCGGCCTGCCGCCGCCCGCTACTCGGCCGGGATCGGTGGCCGGATCCTTGGTGCTGCCAGCGCCGGAGATTCGGCAGTCACGGGCCGCCCCGCGGCCGGGTCGGTCCCGTCGCCTGCGGTGATGGGGTGGGCGGCCGGTCGGGCCGCCGGTTCTTGCGGTGTCGGCTGGGCTTCGGGGTCTCGCGGTCTTGGCTCGGTTTCTGGGTTTGGCGGTGTCGGTTCGGCTGGGACGAGCAGCAGGGCGTTGAGGTCGATGGCGATGTGCAGCAGGATCGCGGGGAGCAGGCTGCCCGAGAGCAGCGTCAGGAAGGTGAAGACGGAGCCGAGAACGGCCGAGTTCACCATGCCGAGACGGCCTTGGTAGGCGTGGATGCCGACGAAGAGCAGCAGGCTCAACACGACCGCGGCGACGGTCGGCAGGTGGAACACCTTGATGCCCAGCGCGATCAGGGCGTACCGGAAGACGACCTCCTCGGTGACGCCCGCCGTGACTGACAGGGCGGCGGCGAACCGGCGTTCGCGGTCGGTGCGCGGCACCAGGACGGCGATCTGGGCGCGACCCGGCGGCTGATGCCCGGCACGCATGCGTTTCCGCAGGCGGAAGCCGCCGATCACCATGGTCAGTGTGACCCACCCGGCCAGCAGCCAGGCGATGAGGGCACCGGCGGGCATCCCCAGGGTGGGCAGTTCCGGTAGGTCCCAACCCGGCGTCTCCGGCCCGGTGAAGGAGGCCGTCACCACCACCAGCATCGCCACAGCGGCCCGGGCCCAACCGCTGACAACGGCGGCCCGATAGAACCGGACCCGGCTCGCGGGATCAGCCCGTACCTGGTCCAGGATGCGTTTTGTCCGCGCGGTGCCGACGAAGACGTCGGTCAAAAGCACGAGCACGAACAACGCCGACAGGATGAGGGGAGCCACGACCGGAGATCATGACGATCGATCACCGGTGCGGCAACCCCATCCGCCGGCGCCGGCCCCAGTCGCAATTCCGCCGTCCGGTGTCGTGGGGGTCACGTGGCGGCTCAGCGTGATCGGCGGAGCCGGCATCTATACGGGCGGCAGGTGGTCGACCGAGTTGTAGTAGGCCAGTTTCAGGCGGCCGTCCACCTCGACGAAGCGGCTCAGTGAGGCGTTGCGGACGCTGCCCGCGGATCGTTCCGCTTCGAGCACCTCGTCCCAGCTGAGCTCTTCGATGACGGCGCGCATCATCAGTACGACCGCATCGTGGGCGACGACGATGACCCGTTGGCCGTCGTGGTTGCGGTGCAGGTCGTCGAGGAACGAGCCGAGCCGCACCTCGATGTCGGCGAACGACTCGCCTCCCGGTGGCGTGTAGCGGTACTCGCCGGCTTCGGCTCGCCGCTGGGCCTCGTCGGGGAAGCGCTGGGTCACGGCCGCGCGCGTGAGCATCTCGAGGTCGCCGAGCAGCCGGTCGACCAGCCGGTCGTCGGTCGTCGGCTCGGGCAGGGCGACGCCCGACTTCTCGGCCGCAATCCGCCATGTCTCGCGCGCCCGCAGGTAGGGCGAGGTGATCACCACCTGGGGCAGTTCGTCCTCGGGCCGGTCGCCGATCCACTCACCGAGCGCGGCGGCCTGCGCCCGGCCGTACTCGGTCAGCGGCACTTCGGCGTCCCGGCCGCTGACTTCGGCCTCGAGCAGCTCGTCTTTGTCGGCCGTGGGAAACGCGACGTTGGCCAGGCTCTGCCCGTGCCGGACAAGCAGAAGTTCGGCAACCACACCCATGATTCGACCCTATCCAGCCGGCGTCCCGGCCGCGAACGTCGCCCGGTCAGTCTGCGGTGGAACGCCCACTATGCGGCGGAAGTGCGGGCGCAAAGCCACGCCGTCAGCGAAACCGGCAGGCGCGGGCGACGGTGTCGATCGGCAGGGCCGTGGTGGCGAAGATGAGCTGGGCCCGCAGAACCCCGTTGGTGGAGCAGCCACTGGAGGGGGAGTAGCCGGCCGTGGCTTGGGTTGGGTTGGGTTGGGTTGGTCGAGTTTGCGGGCGCGGCGGCGGAGGGGGCCGGGATGTAGGCGTGTTGCTTGGGTTGGTCGAGTTTGCGGCGCGGCGGCGACAGGGAGCCGGGATGCACGACGTATGGCCTGCGTCGGTCGATTTGCCGGGCGGGTCGGTGGCGCGGAGGTACCGGTGAGGACGATGGCTGACGAGCACCGGCGCGCCGGTGCGGGTGTTCGCCTTGTGGCGGGGCGACCGGCTTGATTGGGCGCAGCGCAGCGCGCGGCACTGGTGCGCGATAAATCGGTCGCCTCGGCGGGAGGGGATCGGCAGCATGGGTGCGTGACCAAGCCGATGCTGTTTCCCGCTGTCCCTGTTGCTGTGGCCGAACGGGCCACGCGACAGCAGCGGGCCGGCCTGCGGGAAACGGCGGTCCGTCAGCAGCGGTCATGAGCGCGGCGTTCCTGGCCGGCGTTGTCGCCGGCTACGGGGTCGCGCTGCCCATGGGCGCCATCGGGGTGCTCATCGCCGGGCTCAGCGCCCGCACCTCGTTGCGGGTAGGCGCGGCGGCCGGTCTGGGCGCGGCGACCGCCGACGGCATCTTCGCTGCTCTGGCCGTGGCCGGTGGAGCAGCCATCGCCGGAGTGATCGCTCCCATCGCCGCACCCCTGCGCTGGGCTGCAGCCGTGGTGCTGCTGATCATCGCCGCGATGACCGCACGCGCCGCTTTTCGCAAGCCCGGCACCCCCGCGGTCGATCGCCGCCCGACGACGCCGTGGCGCGCCTACGCCGGAGTGCTCGGCCTGACCCTGCTCAACCCGGCCACAGTCATCTACTTCGCCGCGCTGGTGCTGGGCCGGGGCGGCGAAGGCAGCGGCATCCTTTTCGTCGCCGGTGTCGTGCTGGCCTCAGCCAGCTGGCAGCTGGTGATCGCCGGCGGCGGTTCCCTCATCGGCCGCTGGCTGACCGGGCCTCGCGGCCGGGCCCTCACCGCGCTCGTCTCCAGCCTGGTTGTAGCGGCCCTGGCCGTCCGTCTCCTGTTCCCAGCCTGAGAGCAGCCCACCCACCTCCGACTCGCCGCTTGAGCAGCCACCGAGCCCGGCTGGCCGCCTAGGTAGCCACCGATCCCTGGTTGGTTGTTTGAGCGGTTGCTCGGCTTCGGTGGGCTGTTTGAGCGTTCGCCCGTTCCGGGTTGGTTGTTTGAGCGGTTGCCCACCTCCGGTTGGCTGTTTGAGCGGTCGTCCGTTTCTGGGTTGGCTGTCTGAGCGTCCGCCCGTTTCCGGTTGACTGTTTGAGCAGTCTGCCCACCTCGGGTTGGTTGTTTGAGCAGCCACCCCACACTCCGGCTCGTCGTTTGAGCCGGCGCCGACCGCCGACTTTCCGATTGCGGCCGTCCGGCTCGTGCTCCTCGCTTGAGCGGTCGTCCGCCTTCGGCTCGTTGCTTGAGCGGCTCGTCCGACAGCGAGGGAGCTTCGGTCAGCGGGGGAGGCGGGCGACCGCTCCGGTTTCGAGGGCTGCGTAGACGGCGCCGTCGGGGGGCGAGGGTGATGCCGTGCGGCTCGGATGACGGGGTGGGGAGGTCGTGTTCCTCGATCTGGCCGGCGGGGGTGATGTGGGCTATGCGGTTGGTGGCCCATTCGGTGAACCAGCAGCCGCCGGCCGGGTCGGCGGTGATGGCGTGCGGCCGGGCGGCGCGGTCGGGGAGGGGGAACTCGGTGATCGCGCCGTCGGTGGTTATGCGGCCTACCTGGCCGGCGCCGATCTCGACGAACCAGACCGTGCCGTCGGCGCCCAGCGTGATGCCGACCGGGGCCGCGCCTTCGGTGGGTAGCGGGTGGATCGTCACCTGGCCGTCGACGGTGATGCGGCCGATCGCGTGGGCCTGGTTGATCGTGAACCACAGGGCCTCGTCGGCGCCCGGGGTGATCATCGAGGGGAAGCCGCCGGTCGTCGGGAGAGGGAACTCGGTGATCTCGCCGTCGGGAGTGAGCCGGCCGATGACGTCGGTGTTCATCTCGGTGAACCACAGTGCGCCGTCGGCCCCGGTCGTTATGCCGAAGGGTGCTCCACACACGGTGAAGGAGCTCTGCTTGCCGTCCGTGGTGATGCGTCCGATCCGGTCGTCACGGTTGCGGGTGAACCACAACGCTCCGTCGGGGCCGGCTGTGATGATGGAGGGACCGCTCGCCGCGTTCTCCAGCGGATGGTCCTCGACCGAGCCGTCGCCGGCCAGCCGCGCGATGCGCCCACCGTGCACCAGCGTGATCCACAGGCCGCCGTCCGGCCCGGCGACGATGCCGTAGGGCCCGGCGGACGAATCCGAGATCATGATTTCCTGCATGAGAACTCCTCTGTGCGACGGCCGACGTGCGCCGGGTGGGGCCGACGTGCGTGGGCGGCGGGCAGCGGGTGAGGCCGACGTGGGCGGTCCAGGGACAGCGGTGGGGGCTGACGGGCGCCGGGTGGCGCCGGGGTGCGTGGGCGGCAGGCCGCGGGTAGGACGGACGTGCGTGGGCGGTGGGGAACGGATGAGGCCGACGTGGGTGGGGGACGGGCAGGGTGTGGGTGGCGGGAGCGGTTAAGGCCGACGTGGCCGGCGGTGGGCAGCAGATGAGGCCGATGCGGGCGGGCGACGAGCAGCGGGTGGGCCGACGTAAGCCGAGTGAGGGCGAACTTGCGCGGGGCGGGGCGGGGCTGGGCGCGGGCGGGGTGGCGTAAGACAGGTTGGGCGGGGCAGGGCGGCTGGTCAGAGATGCTTCATCGCCTCGCGGACGGACAGGCCGGACAGGCTCGAGCGGTGGGCCTCGACGAAGGTGCGGACCGCGTCGGGATCGGTGCGGGCGTACTGACGCAGCGCCCAGCCGATCGCCTTGCGGACGAAGAAGTCGCGATGACCGGTCTGGGCCTCGCAATAGCCGAGCAGCCGGCCCGTGTCTGTCGCCGGGCCGTAGTGCAGCTGGTGCAGGATCGCCGTGCGGACCAGCCACATGTTGTCGTCGCGGGACCACTCGTCCATCACGGTGACCAGGGACGGATGGCGGGACACCAGCCCGCCCGTGAACCGCGTGGCCAACACGTCGACCGTGTCCCACCAGGACTTGGTGGTGATAAGCGCGCGCAACGTCGGCACGAAGCCGGGGCCGGGGACGGCCACGTGGCGGACCAGGTAGGAACACGCCACGTATTGGAATTCGCGCTGCTCACGAACCCACAGCGCGGGTGCGACGGACCGCAGGTCGGCCTCGGCCGGAGGGGGCAGGCCGCGCAGAGCCGCGCGTTCCAGCTTCTGCAGGGCGGGCGCGGGCAGGCCGAGGAACGGGAATTGGCCCTTCATGTAGGCCGCCTGGGCCGCGGCCCGCACCGGGTCGGCCGCGGGGAGCAGATGCTCGTCGAGCCTTTCCAGCAGCGTGGCGGTCAGGTCCGTCATGGCCCGCATCCTGCCACCGTAGTCTGACAAGAATGGGCGAACGGGCGGCTGCGGGCGGCGGGAAATGGGTGGATGTCGCGCCGGAACGGCTGGTGCGGTGGCTCGAGAACTTCGAGCGCCGCCATGGCCCGTACCGGGAAACGGGTTTGACCTTGACCGCGGCGGACGGCGCCTCGGCCACCTGGCACACGCCGCCCGGCGCCGACGAGGTGGCGACGCTCGCCGAGCTGATCGAGACGGCGCAGCGGCCGCGCAGGCTGGGGCTGCTGCTGGCGCGCAAGGGTGCGGTCGCCGTGGGCATCGCGGACGGACCGAAACTGATCACATCCAAGGTGGACACGCACTATGTGCAGGGTCGCACGGCTGCGGGCGGCTGGTCCCAGCAGCGCTTCGCGCGCCGCCGGGACAATCAGGCAAAAGCAGCAGCTGCCGACGGCGCCGGCATCGTAGGGCGCATTCTTCTTCCGGAAGTACGCGCCATCGCCGCGCTCGTGACGGGCGGCGATCACACCGCCGTCGAGGCGATCCTGGCCGATCCCCGGCTCGCCCCGGTGGCCGCCGCCCGCGCCGAACGGTTCCTGGACGTGCCCGAGCCCCGGCACGCGGTGCTGGTGTCCGCGATCGCCGGGGCCCGGGCGGTGTCCGTACTGGTGAAGGAGCCTTAGAACGACGTAGCGCAACTCTCCGGGCTGCCCGAGTCGTAGCCCTTCTGGAAGTTCTGCTGACGCTGCGCGGCCGTGCCGTGGGTGAACTCGGCCGGGTTGACCGGGTTGCCGCTGCGCTTCTGGAGCTCGTCGTCGCCGATCCGGCCGGCCGTCTGGATGCCTTCCTCGATGTCCTGCTGGGTCAGGCTCTTGAAGATCTTCTGGCCCTTGGTGTCGGTCGTCTCGGTGGCCGCTTTCGACCACACCCCGGCGTAGCAGTCGGCCTGCAGCTCGAGCTTCACCGACAGCGCGTTCTGCTCGCTCTCGCTCGCGCCCTGCTGGGCCCGGCGCATCTTGGACTCCTGGCCGGTGATGTTCTGGATGTGGTGGCCGTACTCGTGGGCCAGCACGTACGGCTGGGCGAACTCGCCCGGCGCGCCGAGCTGCTCGGCCAGCACGTCGTAGAAGGTGAGGTCGATGTACACCTGGTTGTCGCCGGGGCAGTAGAACGGCCCGACCCCGGAGTCGGCGGCGCCGCAGGCCGTGTTGACCCGCTGCGAGAAGATCACCGTCTTGGCCGGCTCGTACTGCTTGTTGAAGTACTCCGGCGTCGCCTTGGTCCAGTACGCCTGGATCGAGTTGATGAAGAGGACGTTGCGGCACTCGAGCTGCTGGGTCGCGTTGTCCTGCGCACACGTCTGCTGGATGTTGGCGTTGTCGCCGGTATCACTACCGCCGCCGATCTGGTTGATGCCGAAGTAGCCACCGACCACCGCGACGACGATCGTGATGATGATGCCGACCAGGCCACCACCGCCGATCGGCAGGCCACCCAACCCGCCACCACCACCGCCGGAACCACGTCGGTCCTCGACCTGACTGGTGTCGATGTCGGCGTTCTCGTTGAGTTCCATCTCATCCTCACAGAGCCGGGGCGGCGGGGGTGTCCGATGCGTACCCGTTGATCTTGGTCGGTAATCGGGTGGGAGCTACACGGGGGTGCCCGGTACTATTACCCCGTGCTGCTCTGCGAAGGCTGACCTGCCCCGCGCCGGACCGTCGGGAAATTCGATGGCCGGCGCTCATCTGTGCCCGGAGCCAGCCTTCTTCCTCGAGAGCGAGAGCCAGCAAACATGATCACCGCCACCGGACTGGAACTGCGCGCCGGCGCCCGGATCCTGCTGTCCCCGGTCACCCTCAGGGTGCAGCCGGGCGACCGGATCGGCCTCGTCGGCCGCAACGGCGCCGGCAAGACCACCACGCTCAAGGTCCTGGCCGGCGAGGGCCAGCCCTACGCGGGCGCCGTCGAGCGCACCAGCGAGGTCGGCTACCTGCCGCAGGACCCGCGTACGGGTGACCTGAACGTGACCGGCCGCGACCGGGTGCTCAGCGCCCGTGGCCTCGACTCGATCATCGCCGAGATGCAGAAACTCGAGATCGAGCTGGAGGAGAGCGCCGACGACAAGCTGGTCCGGCGCTACGGCAACCTGGAGGACAGGTTCTCGGCTCTGGGTGGCTACGCCGCCGAGGCCGAGGCCGCCCGCATCTGTTCCAACCTCGGTCTGCCCGACCGCGCGCTGGCCCAGACCATCGGCACCCTGTCCGGCGGTCAGCGCCGCCGGATCGAGCTGGCCCGCATCCTGTTCGCCGACTCCGGCCAGAACGGCAAGGGCATCCTGCTCCTCGACGAGCCGACCAACCACCTCGACCAGGACTCGATCTCGTGGCTGCGCGGCTACATGGCCCAGCACAAGGGCGGCCTCGTGGTGATCAGCCACGACGTCGAGCTGCTCGAGGCCGCGGTCAACAAGGTGTGGTATCTCGACGCCAACCGCTCGGTCGTCGACATCTACAACGTCGGCTGGAAGAAGTACCTGGAGTCGCGCGAGACCGACGAGCGCCGTCGCCGCCGCGAGCGGGCCAACGCCGAGAAGAAGGCCGGCGCCCTGATGGCCCAGGCCGACAAGATGCGGGCGAAGGCGACCAAGACCGTGGCCGCGCAGAACATGGCCCGGCGGGCCGAGAAGCTGCTCGGCGGCCTGGAGGAGACGCGCGTCGCCGACAAGGTGGCCAAGGTGCGGTTCCCCAGTCCCGTGCCCTGCGGCAAGACGCCGCTGACGGCGACCGGCCTGTCGAAGTCGTACGGGTCGCTCGAGATCTTCACCGACGTCGACGTGGCGGTCGACCGCGGCTCGCGGGTGGCCATCCTGGGCCTCAACGGCGCCGGCAAGACCACGCTGCTGCGCATGCTCGGTGGCCTGCTCCGGCCCGACACGGGCGAGGTGCGCCCCGGCCACGGCCTGCGGCTGGGCTACTACGCCCAGGAGCACGAGACGCTCGACGTCGACCGCACGATCCTGGAGCACATGCGCAGCGCCGGCGGCGACCAGAACGACACCGAACTGCGGAAGATCCTCGGTGCGTTCCTCTTCTCGGGTGACGACGTCGACAAACCGGCCGGAGTCCTTTCGGGTGGCGAGAAAACGCGGCTGGCCCTGGCTACGCTGGTCTGCTCGGGCGCCAATGTGCTGTTGCTCGACGAGCCCACCAACAACCTCGACCCGGTCAGCCGCGAGCAGGTGCTGGACGCCATCGCGAACTACCCGGGCGCGATTGTGCTGGTCACGCACGATGCCGGGGCGGTGCAGGCGCTCAAGCCGGACAGGGCGATCCTGCTGCCCGACGGCGACGAGGACGCGTGGAGCGACGACCTGCTGGAGCTCGTCGAATTGGCGTGATCTGCGGATCATCGCCATCGTCTCTTGTCAACCAGTGCCCACACAGACAGTGCGACGTTCGGGCGTTTACGGTCAGGTCGGGCACCGATTCGGGCATCCCCAACTTGGCACAGCCGGCTCGGCAGCGGTGGGTAGGCGACGCATCGACGCTCAGTCATGCCGGGCGGCCGGTGGTCCTCGATCGAGAGTTTCCGCAGGTGATCGATGGTCTTGCGGAAATGACCGCGGATCCCGGCCCGGAGAGTGAAAGCTTTCACGGCAAACGACTGTTAACTGTCTGACATTGATGGACGCCGTCATCGTCAAGTTCCTGACAGTGATAAATGGGCACGTTGGCTACGCCTGGATACCTAGCGCATGATCGTTGGAGGCGGTCTAATAGGTGAGACCGTATGAACCGCACAGTCTGGGACGTGAGGATTCAACATGCCAGCCACGGGCACTGCCACCAGCACCGAGAAGGGTCGCCGAATCGTCGGCAGCGAGCGCCAGTCATTGGCGAAGGATCTGGTGAAGCGCTACACCTCGGGTGAGAGCATTCGTGCCCTTGCCGCATCGACCGGCCGGTCCTACGGATTTGTGCACCGGGTCCTCACCGAGTCCGGTGTGCAACTCCGCCAGCGTGGCGGCGCGCGTCGCCGCAAGAAGGCGTGACGATCGGCGACGCCGCATCCGGCCTCCCCGCCGACGAGTCGGGCGTTCGCTACGACCTGGACGGGCCGGTGGCAACGGTGACGTTGTCCCGGCCCGAGGTGCTCAATGCGCAGACGCCGGCGATGTGGTCCGAACTCTCGAACATTTCGCGGAAATTACCGGGTGACGTGCGAGTTGTCATTGTCCGAGGCGCCGGCCGTTCCTTTTCCGCGGGCCTGGATCTGTCGGTCGCGCGCGGTGAAGGCGATTCTTCACTCGCGAAGCTCGCGCAGTTGTCACCGGAGGAGAGCGCGGATCGGATTGCCGGCTTCCAGTCGGCGTTCACCTGGCTGCGTAACCCCGGGATCGTGACGATCGCCGCTGTGCAGGGCCATGCGATCGGCGCCGGTTTCCAACTGGCGCTCAACTGTGACATGCGTGTCCTGGCCGACGATGCCCGATTCTCGATGGCCGAGGTGACGCTCGGGCTCGTACCCGATCTGGGCGGCACGAAGCGGCTGACCGAGCTGGTCGGTCCCTCCCGCGCGCTCGAGATCTGTGTGACCGGTCGTCGCATCGGCGCGGACGAAGCTCTCTCCCTGGGGCTCGCCACCGCTGTCGTGCCGGTCGCTGAGCTCGAGGCCACCGTCGCCGACCTGACCGCCGCCGTGCTCGCCGCCGATCGGGGCGCGGTTGCCGAGATCAAGGCACTGCTGGCCGGGGCTACCCAGCGTACGTACGCCGAACAGGACCGCGCCGAGCGTGAGGCGCAGACCCGCCGCGTGCGTGATCTGACGGAATAGTCCCTTCGCCTTCCGGAGTTGTCATACCCGCCGGGCAGACTCTGACTGCCCGCACCGATGACGCCCGGGAGGTGACGAGATGAGCATGTCCGGTTGGAACATGCTGCGCTCGATTCAGAACTCGGACCGGGTGGCCGAACACAGTCTCCGCCGGGGCACGACCCGCCGGATCCTGCGCTACGCCCGGCCCTACCGCCGGGACATCCTGGTCTTCCTGTTCACCGTGGTGCTCGCGGCCGTCATCGGCGTCGCGACACCCCTGCTCGCCGGCGATGTGGTCAACGCCATCACCGGCGCCGGCCCCGACGCGGCCTCCACCGTGATCCGGCTCGCCGTGATGATCGCGGTGCTCGCCGTGGCCGACGCTTTCCTCTCCCTCGCCCAGCGGTGGTATTCGGCCCGCATCGGCGAGGGCATCATCCTCGACCTGCGCACCCGGGTCTACGACCACGTCCAGCGCATGCCGCTGCAGTTCTTCACCCGCACGCAGACGGGCGCTCTGGTCAGCCGGCTCAACAACGACGTCACCGGCGCCCAGCGCGCCTTCACGTCCACGCTGTCCGGTGTGGTCAGCAACGTCATCCAGCTCGTGCTCACGGCCGCGGTGATGTTCACCCTCTCGTGGCAGATCACCACGCTGTCGCTGATGCTCCTGCCGCTGTTCATCATTCCCGCGCGCCGGGTCGGCAAGCGCCTCGCCGAGATCACCCGCGAGTCGTACAACCTGGACGCCAAGATGAACGCGACGATGACCGAGCGGTTCAACGTCGCCGGCGCCATGCTGGTCAAGCTGTTCGGACGCCCCGGCGCCGAGGCCGACCGTTTCGGCGAGCGGGCCGCCCGGGTCCGCGACATCGGCATCCAGCAGGCCATGTTCTCGCGTACGTTCTTCGTCGCCATGCTGCTGGTCGCCTCGCTGGCCCAGGCCCTCACCTACGGGCTCGGCGGCTGGCTCGCGGTCACCGGCAGCGTCACGGCCGGCACGGTGGTCACCCTCGCCCTGCTGCTGACCCGGCTGTACGGCCCGCTGACCGCGCTCAGCAACGTGCGGGTCGACGTGATGAGCGCGCTCGTGTCCTTCGACCGGGTCTTCGAGGTGCTCGACCTCAAGCCCGGCATCGAGGAGCGTCCGGGCGCGGTCGCGCTGCCCGAGGGCGCGGGCCGGGTCGAGTTCCGCGACGTGCACTTCCGCTACCCGAGCGCGAGCGAGGTCTCGCTGGCCACGCTCGAAGACGTGGCGACCCTCGACCGTAC
Source organism: Paractinoplanes hotanensis (assembly GCF_023717965.1). Lineage (NCBI taxonomy): Bacteria > Bacillati > Actinomycetota > Actinomycetes > Micromonosporales > Micromonosporaceae > Paractinoplanes > Paractinoplanes hotanensis. Next base: position 61,467 of record NZ_JAMQOL010000040.1, read on the forward strand.
GGAGAACGCACCCGTCCTGCGCGGGGTCGACTTCACCGTCGAGCCCGGCCAGATGGTCGCGCTGGTCGGCCCGTCCGGCGCCGGCAAGTCGACCACGTCCATGCTGGTCTCCCGCATCTACGACGTCACTACGGGCGCCGTGCGGATCGACGGGGTCGACGTGCGGGACGCGACGCTCGACTCGTTGCGCGACACCATCGGCGTCGTCACCCAGGACGCCCATCTCTTCCACGAGACGATCGCCGAGAACCTGCGGTACGCGCGGCCCGAGGCGACCGACGACGAGATGTGGGCGGCGCTGCGCGGCGCCCAGGTCGCCGAGCTGGTGGCGTCGCTGCCCGACGGGCTCGAGACGGTCGTGGGCGAGCGCGGCTACCGGTTCTCCGGCGGCGAGAAGCAGCGGCTGGCCATCGCCCGGCTGCTGCTCAAGCGCCCGTCGATCGTCGTGCTCGACGAGGCCACGGCCCACCTCGACAGCGAGTCCGAGGCCGCGGTGCAGCGGGCGCTGGCCGTGGCCCTCGAGGGGCGGACGGCGCTGGTGATCGCCCACCGGCTGTCCACGGTCCGCGACGCCGACCAGATCCTGGTGCTCGACGACGGCCGCATCGTCGAACGTGGCCGCCACGAAGAGCTCGTGGCCGCGGGCGGGCTCTACGCCGAGCTCTATCGCACCCAGTTCGCCACCGCCTCGCCACCACCGGCCTACGCCGACGACGTCGAGATCGTCACCGTCCCGGCCGGCCAGATCGAACCCTGATCGCCCGGCGCCGAACCCGGCCGACCGGCTCATCGGCTCGGGCCCCGGCCGCCTGGGCGCTTGTTCGGCCGGGCGGCGCCGTGCCGAGGGTCGGCGGTTCGGTGCGCACCCCGAGCCGGCGCGTGTGTCAGGCGACGGTGCGGCCGATCAGCGCCAGGAGGCGCTCGAAGATGCCGGCGTCTTCCGGGGCCGGCACCTCGTCGCCGAAGGCGCCCATCTGGCGGCCGGTCGGCGCCATCTGCTGAACGAACGGGAACAGGTGGTCCACGGCGGCGTCGGCCGGTCGATAGGGCTGGCCGGTCGCGGTGGCCAGATCCCAGCCGTGCACGGTCAGGTCGGCCAGGGCCAGGTTGCCCACCAGCGGCTGGGGCATGCCCATGCCGGGCGAGATGCCGTCGAGGGCCGCCGGATCCGACCAGGCGGCGATCATGCGCTCGGTCTCGGTGGCGAAACGGTCGCGCCAGCCCTCAGTCACGAAATCGGGCGTGGCGGAGAAGTCGAGCGGCTCCTTGCGGGCGGCGCCCTGAAAGCTGACGACCACCTGAAAGAGGTGGTTGAGCAGGTCACGCACCTGGAACTTGTCGCACGGCGTCGGATCGCCCAGCTGGTCGTCGCGAATTCCCTGGACGATGGGGACGGTCCGCTCAGCCGCCGCCGTCATCAACGTGCTGATCTCGGTAGTCATGACCCGACCGTAGCGATATCGCCCCCTGCGGTGGGGCCCTGACCCCCGATCGAGCGTGCGTCAGCTGCCGGCAGCCTCGCGCAGCTCGGCGTAGGCGGCGGCGAGAGTGTCCACGGTGTAGTGGGCGTTGAGGCCACTCGGGTTGGGCAGCACCCATACCGGTACACCCCCGACCCGGTCGGGCTGAAGGCCGATCGCGCCCTTGGGCTTGGCGAAGGCGGTGCGGTACGCCGTGACGCCGAGGACGGCCAGGTAGCGGGGCTCCCATTGCCGAGCCAGAGCGGCCAGCACCTCGCCGCCGGCGACCAGTTCGGCCGGCGAGAGTTCGTCGGCCCGGGCCGTGGCGCGGGCGACCACGTTGGTGATGCCGAGGCCCAGCGACGGCAACTCGAACTGCTCGGACGGGTGCAGCTGACGCTCGGTGAAACCGGAACGGTGCAGCGCCGGCCAGAAGCGGTTGCCCGGCCGGGCGAAGTGGTGACCGGTGGCCGCCGAGTAGAGGCTGGGGTTGATGCCGGAGAAGAGCACCCGGAGATCCGGGCCGATCAGGTCGGGGATGGTGCGGCCGGCAGCGGCCGCCACCTCCGCCGCGGTGGGCGCAGACACCGCACGAGCGTATCCACCGGCCCGCAGGCACCGGCAACCGTCCGCCGGGCTGCTCGACGTGCGGCGGTCACTGCTCCTGATGGCACGCCGCCGGGCTCGCGCCGTTAAGGGCTGTTTGGCGGGCGCCGGATCGGTGGTCGCCTGCGGCCTGATGGCACGCCGCCGGGCCGTGTCGGTGAGGGTTGTTCGACGGGCGCTGGACCGGCGGTCACCCGCGGCCTGGGCTGGTTGGGGTGCTGGTCAGAGGGTGCGGAGGACGCCGCCGTCGATGGCGATGGTGGTTCCCGTGATGTAGCTGGCGGTGGGGGAGAGCACGAACGCGGCGGCGCGGCCGAACTCGGCGGGCTCGCCCAGGCGGCGGAGCGGGATGCTCCCCGCTGCTTCGGCCGCCGCGGCTGAGGCGTCGCCGGAGGCCTCGAAGAGCTCGAGGTTGCGGTCGGTCAGGAAACGGCCCGGGAGCAGGCTCACGATCCGGACGCCCCGCGGCGCGTACTCGTCCGCCATGTCCTTCGCGGCCATGGCGAGACCGGGACGCAGGCCGTTGGAGAGTCCGAGATTGGTCATCGGCGTCTTCACCGTCGTCGACAGGACCAGGGCGATCGCGCCGCTCTCGGGCAGGGCTGCCGCGAACATCCGCGCCGCTCGAACCGAGCCCAGGAACACGGTCTCGAAAGCATCGCGCCACTGCTCGTCGCTCAGCGCGGCGGCCCGGCCCGGCGTCGGACCGCCGACCGAGATGAGGGCGCCGTCGAACCGGCCGAACTGCTCGCTGGCGGTGTCGATGAGCAGGCGAGGGGTCTGGGGATCGGTCAGGTCTGCGATCACACCCACCGCGTTCTCGCCGCCGCCGAGGGAATCGACCGCCTCGGCCACCCGCTTCTTGTCGCGGGACGAGACCACCACCTTGGCGCCGTCGGCCACCAGCGCCTCGGCCGTGGCGAAACCCAGCCCGCGCGAGGCTCCGGTGAGGACGTAGACGCGATCAGCGAGCCCGAGATCCATGGCCCCGATCCTGCCACCCCCGCGGCTCAACGGTGCAGTGCCGTCAGTGGCGCAGCGCGGTCAGTGGCGCAGTGGCGCAGTGCCGTCAGTGGTGCGGTGCAGTGCGGCGGCGGTGCTGGGATCGGCGGGCAGGAAGGACTCGATGGCCAGCTCGGAAAGGGTCACATCCAAGGGGGTGCCCAGCACCGACGTGATGCTGAAGAAGGACAGGTCGTCGAAGCGCAACGGCACGACCAGGCCGTTCGGCGGCGAGCCGGTCGCGGCCGGGCCGCCGGGGTAGGCCGTCAGCTCGGCCAGCAGCTCGCGCAGCACCGGGTCGTTGGTGGCCGTGGCCTGCTGGTCGAGGCGGTGCAGCAGGTGGGCCCGCCACTCGGGCAGGTTGCGGATGCGCGGGGCCATGCCGTCGGGATGCAGCGACAGACGCAGCACGTTGACCGGCGGTTCGAGCAGCCAGGGCGCGCAACCGCCGGTGAAGCGCCCGACCGCGTCGTTCGCGTCGACCATCGTCCAGTGCCGGTCGATGAGCACGGCCGGGTAGGGCGCGTGCCCGGCCAGCACGTCCCGCAACGACGCGAGCACCGTGGCGAGCGGCGGACCGTCAAGAGCCGATTCGGCGTACGCCGGTGCGAAGCCCCCGGCGAGCAGGAGCTCATTGCGTGCCCGCAGCGGAACACCCAGCTCCTCGGCCAGCCGCAGGATCATGTCGCGGGTCGGCCGGGACCGCCCCGTCTCGAGGAACGACAGGTGCCGGGCCGATACCCCGGCCCGCACCGACAACTCCAGCTGGCTCAGGCGCCGGTCCGACCGCCACCCTCGCAGAAGCTCGCCCACCCCGCTCATCCGCACCCCTCCGGCCCGCAGCGTAGGCGCCGCCCGGGAAGCGTGCCCATTACCTCGCGGGTAATCGACTGGCGTCCGGCCGGCGAGCGACAGTCAGCGGACACCGAAACGGGAGGACCGAACGATGACCGACTTCAACGCCGTGATGGACCGCTATCTGGCCGTGTGGAACGAGCCGGACGCCACGACACGCCGGAAGGCCGTGGACGACCTGTTCGCCGACGGGATCCGCTACGTCGACCCGCTGGCCGCAGTCGAGGGCAGGGAAGCCCTGACCGCCCTGATCGGGGCCGTGCAGCAGCAGTTCCCCGGCCACACGTTCGCTTCCGGCGGCCCGGTCGACGCCCACCACGACCAGATGCGCTTCACCTGGACCCTGACGGCAGGCGCCGGTGACCCGCTGGTGATCGGCTTCGACGTCGCCGAACTGGACGCCGACGGCCGCATCCGCCAGGTGCTGGGCTTCATCGACAAGGCGCCGGGGTAGCGGCTTCATGACGAGGCGGCGCTACGGGCGGCGGCGGAGGAGCCAGACGCGGCCGGCTACCTGCAGGGCGATCGCTCCGGACGCGGTACGGACGGTGGGAATGCGGCGGGAGCTGGGGGCCGAGGCGCCGTCGTAGCGCCAGGCGGCCTCGCGTTCGGCCAGTTCGGCGGCGGCCATCGGGGGCAGGGCGCCGCGTCGGGTCAGGTCGCGGGCCAGGTCCCAGCCGTCGCGCAGGGAGCCCAGGGTCGGGCGCGCGGCGGCCCAGGTGGCGAACTCGCGCTTCCACCGGTCGCCGAAGCTCGCGGCGAGCATCGGCCAGTGGCGGGCGACCTCACCCGCCCGCTTGCGCAGCAGCGCCAGCCGCGCTGCCTCGAAGCGGAAACCGTCGAATCCTTCGGGTACGGGCCGGCCGGCCGTCAGCGCCTCGACCAGGGCGAGCTGCCGGTCGGCCAGGCTCGGGCCGCGCGCCGGCGACGGAACCGGCCCGGCCGGCGGATGCTGCGCCGGGCCGGGGTTCGGCGGGGCACCGGGACTGGCAGCCGACATGGTCGAGGCCGACGATTCGGCCGGGCTCGGGCCAGGTGGCGCGGAGTCGGTAGTCGCGGCGGACGGGCGCGAGATGTCGCCCGAGAGGCCGGGGGTGGTCATGTGACGGGTGGGTAGCCGGAGGCCTTGGCTATCGCGTCGAGGTCGGCGGCCAGGGCGGGGGCGGGTGGGTAGTCGCCGTCGCGTTCGAGCATCAGCGCCGGGGGGACGTGGCGGGCGCACAGCGCGGCGACCAGGTCGAGCACCGGCTGCGGGACCGCGTCGGTGTGAGTGTCGTGGTAGAGGCCCTGATGTTCGGCGCCGCCGGCCACGTGGACGTAGGCGATCCGGTCGAGCGGCAGCTCGTCGAGCAGAGCCTCGGGGTCGGTGCCCCGGTTGCGGGCGTTGGCGTAGACGTTGGCCACGTCCAGCAGCAGCAGGGCGCCGGAGCGGTCGAGGATCTCGGTGAGGAACTGGGCCTCGGTCAGCTCGTCGTCGGGCCAGTCGAACAGGGCCGCGATCGGCTCGAGGGCGATCGGGACCGGCAGAGCGGCCTGCACGCGCCGGACGTTGGCCACCACCGCGTCCACCGCTTCCCTCGTGCGGGGCAGGGGCAGCAGGTGGCCGGCCTCGACGCCGCCCGCGCGGACGAAGGCGATGTGCTCGCTGACCAGCGGAGCGTTCAACCGTACGGCCACGGCCGCGAAGTGGTCGACCCGAGCCGGGTCGACCGGCTCGGCGCCGCCCAGCGACAGTCGTACGCCGTGCGGAACGACCGTCACGCCGCGGTCGAGCAGCGCCTGCAGGCCGGTGGGCAGCTCGTCGTGGGCGTGCACCGACTCGGCCACCACCTCGGCGAAGCGCAGGCCGGGGAGATCCGCCACGAAGCCGGCGATCTCGGGCCGCCATCCGATGCCCACGCCGTACTCAGCCACCGCAACCGCCGCCACCGCCGCAGGAGCTGCCGCTGCTGCACGAGCTGCTACTGCTGTCGGTTCCGCCGGTGCTGCCGCCGGTGGCTGCGCTGCGCTGCACCTCGGCCTCCGCTGCGAACGCCGGGTCCATCGAATAGAGGGCGGCCCCGCCGTACAGCGCGACGCCCATCGCGGCGCCGGTGGCGCCGTAGGTCGCGTAGGACGGCGAGTTGACCGGCGCCAGGTGGGTGTGCCGGGACCGCAGCTCGCGCAGGCCCTTGTGAGCGGCGTCGGTTGCCCAGCGGCGGGTGCGCAGCATGGTCAGCGTCAGGACGAACGCGGCGATCGTGGCGACGATCAGGAAGCCGACCGGCCTGTCGTTGCCGAGGCCGGCCACGACGCGCGCGATGCCGATCACCACGAGGGCCAGGCCGCCGAGCACCCACAGCCGGGCCTCGCGCATCTTGCCCGCGCTGACCGCCAGGCCGCTGCGCTCGAGGTGGTCGCGCAGCTGCTCGATCGCCGAGGCGACCCACTGGTCGTTCGGCAGGTCACGGGTGCGCACGCCGTTGCCGGCCGCGTTGTAGATCGCGCTGTCGAGCGGCGTCACGCCGCTGGGCAGCGGGCCGGTGCGGACGAGGGTGCGGCCGGGGCCGCTGCCCAGCGCGTTCGCCGCCCGCAGGCCGCCCATCGACGAATAGATCGCCAGGCGGTCGCCGCCGTTGAGATAGGCCACCTGCTGCGGGCCCAGGTTGTCGACGCGGGCCGAGCGGTCGCCGCGGAACAGCGCCTTGCGGTGGACGGCGGCGATGATCACGATCGCGATCGTCGCCCCGATGAAGTAGGTGAGGAAGGTCGGGCCGGAGATGCCCCAGGTGTCGTTCATGGGCTGGGCCTTCCTGCTCGTCGCGGCGTTTCTCCAGGCCCATTGTGCAGAGCCGCGCAAGCGTTGTGATCAGGCCCTTCGGACGGCTTCCTCGACCAGATCGAGGACCCGGCCGAGTTCGCCGGGCGGGCGCCCCGTGGCCAGGTGGAGCACGAGGCCGTCGTACGCCAGCTCGAGGAACTGGGTGAGCACCTCGACCGGCACGTCGTCGCGCAGCACGCCCGCCTCCCGCTGGCGTTGCAGCCGGTCACGGGTGGCGTCGGCGATGGCCGCCGACCGCTCGGTCCAGCGCTTGGCGAACGCCGGGTCGGTGCGCAGCCGCCGGGACACCTCGAGCTGGGTGCCGAGCCAGCCGGCCGTGTCGCCCTCGCTGCCGCCGGCCCGGGCCAGCAGGTCACGCATCACCTGAACGAGGCCGTTGCGGGCGACCGTCTCGACCATCGCGGCCGCGTCGTCCTCGGCGACGGCCAGGAAGAGCGATTCCTTGTCGCGAAAATGGTGGAAAATCGCCCCGCGGGACAGCCCGGTCGCGTCCTCGAGCCGCCGTACCGTCGCACCCTCGTAGCCGAACCGTGCGAAACAGTCGCGCGCCGCGGCGAGAATCTCGGTGCGGCGGGCGTCCAGCTGGTCCTGACTTACTCTGGGCACGCTCTGGATCGTGTCACGTGCCCCCTTTCGCATGCAATCCGTACGTACGTCTTGGCAAGGGCGCCCCGCACACGGGCGGATGGTGCGAATTCCCCCATCCCGCCCGTCAGTTGTTAACAGTCCTGGGCTGTTCGGTGCCCTCCCCGCTCACGTAAAGTGCCCGGGTGCCTCTTGTCCTGATAGCCCTCGACGACACCCTGCTCGATCGCAGCGGTGCGTTCCGGCTGTGGGCCAAGGGATTCCTCGACGAGATCGGGGCGGCACAGGACGATCTCGACTGGTTACTCTCCGTCGATGCGGATGGCTTGACCTCCCGCTGGGACCTGGCCGACCTCATCCGCGACCGCTACCAGCTCACGATTCCCTCGATCGACCTCGTGGAAGAGCTGCACGAGGGTCCGCTGGCGTACGAGAAGCTCGACCCCCTGGTCGGCTGTGCGCTGCAGATCGCCAAGGACGCCGGCCTCGTCCCGGTGGTGGTCACCAACGGACGGGCCGAGATCCAGGACGTCCGCATCCGGCGCACGGGTCTGGACCGCTACGTCGCCGATTGGGTGATCTCCGAGCAGGCCGGTGTGAGCAAGCCCAACCCGCGCATCTTCGCGCTCGCCGCGCAGCGGGTGCGGATGAGGCTGGGCGGCGCGTGGGTGGTGGGCGACAGCCCCGAGGCCGACATCGGCGGCGCCGCGGCGATGGGTCTGCCCAGCGTGTGGCTGCATCGCGGCCGCGAGTGGGTGGACAACCGGTTCGCCCCGACCGAGATCGTCGGCAACGTGATCCAGGGAATCTCGGCGATCATGGCCGCCGCGAATAAATAGGTTGCGCCTTCCCGGGCCGGTTCGGGAGAGTAGGCGCGTCGCCCGCAGAGGGCCTGAGAGAGAAGGGGGTGTGAACACATGGCTGTCGTTGTGATGCCTCGTGTCCAGATTCGCCACCCTTCCTCTCTCAAGGAGACCCTCCAGTGCGCGAGCACGACTCTTTCGGCCCGGCAACCATGCGCCGCGGCCGTCGCAAGTTCGACGACGACGATCTGACCTTCCAGAAGCGCGGCGGTCCAGGCCCGCAGCTCAAGGAGGACCCCGACCTTCCCAGCACCGGTGACGGCTGGTCCACCTGGGACGGCGCGCTTCACGGCCCCGTTCCCCGGCCCGACTGGGTCCGCACCGAGCACGGCGCGGTCGATACCGAGCTCGGCATGCTGAAGACCGGCAAGGAAGCCGACGTCTATCTCGTACGCCGGGAACTTCCCGACACCGACAAGGTGAGCGTGCTGGCCGCCAAGCGTTACCGCGACGGCGACCACCGGCTGTTCCACCGCGACGCCGGTTATCTCGAGGGGCGCCGGGTCCGCCGGTCCCGCGAGATGCGGGCCATGACCAACCGCACCGCGTTCGGTAAGGAGATGATCGCCGGGCAGTGGGCGATGGCCGAGTTCGGCGCGCTCACCCACCTGTGGCAGGTCGGCCAGGAGAGCGGCCTGGTGCGGGTGCCCTATCCCGTTCAGCTGATCGGCACCGAGCTGATGATGGAGTTCATCGGCGACTGGGAGACCGGCGAGGCAGCGCCGCGGCTCGCGCAGGTGCGGGCCGATCCCGACCAGCTGGCCGACCTGTGGCGGCAGATGACCGACGCGCTGTCGGTGCTGGCCCGCGCGCAGGTGGCGCACGGTGACCTCTCGCCCTACAACACCATGGTCCACGAGGGGCGGCTGGTGCTGATCGACCTGCCGCAGATCGTGGACGTGGTCGCCAACCCGCAGGGCGGCGACTTCATCGCGCGTGACGTGCGCAACGTCGCGGCCTGGTTCACCCAGCGCGGGCTGAAGGTGGACGCGGACGAGCTGCTCGAGAGGCTGCTCTACGAGGCAGGCCTCAAGTGAGATGCCAGGCGTTCCGGCCGCGGCCGCCCAAACAGAGGCGGCCGCGGCCGGTGCGGCGTCACTGCAGGTAGCCCTCGACCTCGCCGACGCTGTGGGCCTGCTCGGCGTCGGGGTTGTTGCCCACCTCACGGGCGGCCCGGCGCCGGCGCAGCAGGTCCCAGCACTGGTCCAGGGCCTCTTCCAATTCCTTGAGCCGGGCGTGCTCCTCGCTCGACGAGATCTCGCCCCGGCTCAGCTGCCCGCGCAGCGTGTGCTCCTCATCGACCAGGCCGTGGATCCGGCTCAGCACAGTCTTGTCATCCATGCCGGAAGCCTATGCGCTCTCTCATCGGCTTCTCATCCGGCCGTGGTTCGATGAGAGCGACATGACCCCCAAGATCCTTGTTGTGGACGATCAGCCCAACATCGTCGACATGCTGCGCACCGTGCTGTCCTTCCACGGGTTCGCCGTGGACACCGCGGCCACGGGCGCGCAGGCCATGGCGGCCGCGGGCGAGAGCAGGCCCGATCTGGTGCTGCTCGACGTGATGCTGCCCGACGGCGACGGCCGCGAGGTCTGCCGCTCGCTGCGGGCCGGCGGGCACGACGCCGGAGTGATCTTCCTGACGGCCCGGGACGCCCGGGAGGATCTGATCGCCGGGCTGGCCTACGGCGGCGACGACTGGATCACCAAGCCGTTCGACGTCGACGTGCTGCTGGCCCGGGTGCGCGCGGTGCTGCGCCGGACCGGCACGCCCGCCGAGCCCGACCGCGTGCTGCGCTATGCCGACCTCGAGCTCGACCGGGACACGCTGGCCGTGCGCCGGGCCGGCGAAGCGCTGCACCTGTCGCCCACCGAGCTGAAGCTGGTGCGCTTCTTCCTCGAGAATCCCCACCGGGTCCTCTCCCGGGCCGAGATCCTGCGGGCCGTCTGGGAGTACGACCTGGAGGCGGCGTCCAACGTCGTGGACACCTACGTCGGCTACGTACGCCGCAAGCTCGACCGCCTCGGGCCGCCGCTGATCGTCACCCACCGCGGCTTCGGCTACGCGCTGCGCGCCGGACGACCGTGACGCTGCGGCGTTCCCTGCTGCTCGCCGTGGCCGGCCTGACCGCGGCGGCCCTGGTGGCGGTGAGCCTCACGGCGGTGCTCGCGCTGCGGGCCCATCTGCTGCACCAGACCGACGAGCAACTGACCGGCGCCGCCCGCCTCGCCCAGTCCCGCGCGGTGTTGCTCGCCGTCGACCCGACGCTGCGCGGGGATGCCGTGCGGGAGGTCGTCTCGGTCACCGAGTACGTGATCGAGCTGCGCCGCGGGGACAGCGGCACCGTACGGATCGTCGGCGGCCCGCCCCTGCCGCCGCGCCCGTTGCTGGCGAGCGCGCGCCTCGACGATCCGGCCCCGCAGAACGTGGCCGGCTACCGCGCGGTCGTGGTCGCCGACGGTGACTTCACGGTGCTGGTGGCGCTTCCGCTCGAACCCCTCCACGCCACCGTGCGCCGCCTCGCGCTGATCGCCGCCGTGGCCTCGGCGAGTGTGCTGGCGGTGTTGATGCTGCTGGCGCGGTGGCTGGTGACCCGCCGGCTGCGGCCGCTGAACGAGATCGCCGCGGCGGCCACCGACCTGGCCGACGGGCAGCTCGACCGGCGGGCGCCCGAGCCACCGGACGCCCCGCGTACCGAGGTGGGCCGGCTGACCCTGGCCATCAACGGCATGCTGGGCCGCATCGAGGCCGCGCTGGCCGCCCGTGGGCGCTCCGAGCAACGCATGCGGGACTTCGTGGCGGACGCCTCGCACGAGCTGCGCACCCCGGTCACCTCGATCCAGGGGTACCTCCAACTGGTCCGGAGCGGGGTGGTCGACCTGCGGGACCGGCCCGATGTGCTGCGCCGGCTGGAGGAGGAGTCGTCCCGGATGGGGTCGCTCGTCACCTCGCTGCTCTACCTGGCCCGGCTGGACGCCTCGCCGGCGGTCACCCGGACCCCGGTCGACCTGGCCGCGCTGGCCCGCGACGCCGTCGCCGACGCGCTCGCGGTCGAGCCCGACCGGGCGCTGAGCGTCGACGGCCCCGAGGAGCTGCTGGTCACCGGTGATGTCGACACCCTGCGCCAGGTGATGGCCAACCTGCTGGCGAACGTCCGGGCCCATACGCCGCCGGGAACGGCGGCGCTCGTCCGAGTGCGGCCGGGCCCGGAGCTGGTGCGGGTCGAGGTGACCGACGAGGGCCCGGGGTTCAGCGAGCACGCCGCCGCACACGCCTTCGAACGTTTCTGGCGGGCCGACGCCGCCCGGACGACCGGCGGCGCGGGGCTGGGACTGGCCATCGTGGCCGAGGTGGTGCGCGCGCACGGCGGCGAGGCCGGGGCCGCCGGTTCCACGGTGTGGTTCACGCTGCCCCGCGACTCTTGACGAACTCTCATCCGCCTCGCATCGGGTTGCCGTCCTGAGCTGGTTGCCTTCTGCGGGTGACCAGACTGAAGTGGATCGCCGGCGGGGCGGTCGCGGCGCTGCTCGTGCTGCCGGTGGCCGCCGACCGGGTGGCGGCAGAGGTGATCGAGCGCCGGATCGCGTCCCGGCTGGCCTGCGCGGCGGCCCTGGCCACGGCGCCGGAGGTGACGGTCGGCGGTTTCCCCGTGCTCGACCAGTTGGCGGCCGGCCGGCTCGACGAGGTGCGGGTGAGCGCGGCCGACGTGACGGTGTCCCGGGTGACGCTGCGGCAGGTCTCGGTGGTGGCCCGCGACCTGGCCCTGTCGGGTGGCCTGACCGCCGGCTCGCTGACGGCCGACGCGACCGTCGACTGGGCCGCGGTGGGCCGCCTCGGCGGGGCCGCGCGCATTGCGGGGGCGGACGACGGCGGCCGGTTGGTGCTGGAGGCCGAGGTGCCGGTGCGGGGGATCACCCTGCCCGCCACCGTCTACGCCGACATCGCCCTGAGCGGCGACGCGCTCACCGTGACCCCGGCCGAGATCGAGCTGTCCGCGCTCGGCCTGCGCCTGCCGGCCGAGCGACTGCCCGCCGCGGCCCGGCAGAGCCGCCGCATCGACCTGCCCGAGTTGCCCGCCGGAGTCGCGTACGACCGGGTCAGCGCGACGAGCGACGGCCTGACCGTGTCCGTCACGGCGAACCAGAAGATCACCGCCGGCGGCGACGCCGGCCGGAAACAGACCTGTGGAGGTCAAGAGTGAGCACGATCGAGCACGGGCCGCTGTACCCGGTGATGGCCCGGGTGGCCCGCTTCGTCACGCGGCGGCCCCGGGCGGTGCTGGCCGCGTGGCTGCTCCTCGCGGCCACGGTGATCGCCCTGGTCGCCGGCTTCGGCCGGCCCACCGAGGACGACACGAAGCTGCCCGGCAGCACCGCCCAGCACGGGCGTGACCTGTTGGCCGAGCACTTCAGCGGCTCCGGCGACGCGTCCGGGCAGGTGATCTATCAAGCCTCGCCCGGCGCGTTGCCCGACCTGGCCCCGCCGGCCGCCCGGCTTGCCGAGGTGGAGCACGTCACCGCGGTGGGCCGGCCGGTGATCAGTGCGGACGGCCGCACCGCCTACCTCGATGTGACCTTCGATCTCGGGCCGCGCGAGGTCACCGGGCACGTCATCGACGAGGTGCTGGACGCGGCGGAGGTCGGCGGGACGCGGCCGTTGCCCGCGGGCGCGCTGGCCCGGCCGGAGACGGACAGCCGGGTCAGCGAGGTGATCGGCCTCGCCGTGGCCCTGGTCGTGCTGGTCATCGCGTTCGGCGGTCTCGTCGCCGCGACGCTGCCGCTGATCACCGCGATGGTGACGCTCGTCTGCGGGGTCGGCGCGATCGGTCTGGCCGGGCACCTCACCGGTATTCCAGGGGTCGCCACGACACTCGGCACGATGATCGGCCTGGGCGTCGGCATCGACTACGCGCTCTTCCTGCTGACCCGCTACCGGACGCTGCTTGCCGCCGGCACACCGGTCGCGCCCGCGATCGTGGAGACCGTCGCCTCGTCGGGCAGCGCGGTCGTCTTCGCCGGCGGCACGGTCGTGGTCGCCCTCGGCGGGCTGGCCGTGGCCGGCGTCCCGATCCTGACCACCCTGGGCTGGACAGCCGGCGTGGTCGTGCTGATCGCCGTCGCCTCCGCCACCACGCTGCTGCCGGCCCTGCTCATGCTGCTCGGCCCGCGGGTCGGCCGGGTGCGGCAAACCGGGCGGCCGTCGGTCTGGGGCCGGCTGGCCGACCGCGTCACCCGGCGACCGTGGCCGTACGCGGCGTCCAGCGTGGTGGTGCTGCTGGCCCTGGCCGCCCCGGTGCTCGGCATGAGCCTCGGGCAGACCGACGAGGGTGACGACCCCGCGGGCTCGGCCACCCGTCAGGGCTACGACGCGCTGGCTGCCGGCTTCGGACCGGGCATCAACGGCCCGCTCACCGTGGTCGCCGCTCTCGACCAGAAGGCGGCCGACCCCGCCGATCCCCGGCTGGCCTCGCTGGGCGCGGCGGTGTCGCGGGTCGAGGGGGTGGCGGGCACGCAGCCGGTCCGGCTCTCGCCGGACGGGCTGGTGGCCTCGATCCGGGTGCTGCCCACGACGGCCCCGAGCGACCCGGCGACGCTGCGCACGGCCGACCGGCTCGACGCGCTCACCGTCGACGGCGCCGAGGTGGCGGTGACCGGTCAGACCGCGGTCCGGGGCGCCCTGGCCGACCGGGTCGCCGAGCGGATGCCGTACGTCATCGGGCTTGTCGTCCTGCTCAGCGCGCTGCTGGTGCTGGTGGCCTTCCGGGCGCCGGTCGTCGCGGCGAAGGCGGCCGTGATGAATCTGCTGTCGGTCGGCGCCGCCTACGGCGTGCTCACCGCCGTCTTCGAGTGGGGCTGGGGCGTACGCCTGACCGGGCTCGACGGGCCGGTGCCGATCGAGGCGTACGTGCCGATGATGCTCTTCGCCCTGCTCTTCGGCCTGTCCATGGACTACGAGGTGTTCCTGCTGACCGCGGTGCGCGAGTCGTGGCAACGCCACCGCGACAACCGCGCCTCGGTACGCGAGGGCCTCGCGAGCACCGGCGTGGTGATCACGTCGGCCGCGCTGATCATGGTGTGTGTCTTCGCCGGCTTCCTGCTCAGCGCCGACCCGGTGATCAAGATGATGGGTCTGGGCCTGGCCGTGGCCATCGCCGTCGACGCCACGGTGATCCGTGGCCTGCTCGTGCCGGCGACGATGGCCCTGCTCGGCCGGGCCAACTGGTGGAGCCCCCGGTTGCGCCGCCGTCCGTCAGAGGTCGCGGCGCTGGAAAGCGAGGCCGGCCAGCGCTAGCACCAGGGCCACCCACACGGCCGCCCAGGCCAGGTAGGTGCCGGTCAACGGGTCCGCGCTGAGGAACGGGTGGCCCTCGAACGCCTCGCTGAACTGCGACAACAGGGACGGGTCCTGGAACGAACGCATCGCTCCGCGCCACAGGCCGTCGGTGGGCAGCAGCATCTGCGACACGGTGCCGATGCGTTCGACGCTCTCGTTGCCCAGGGCCTTGCCCAGACCGCCGACCACGCCCGCGATCCAGGTCGCGCCGAACAGGCCGACGGCCACCACGCCCGACGCCATCGGGGAGATCACCGTGGACAGCAGCAGTCCCAGCGTCAGCAGCGTGACCGTCTGGGCGGCCAGCAGCGCCAGGCCGGTCGCCGGGTCGGGCGGCCAGTAGCCGGTGGTCACCTTGACGATCACCAGCTGGGCCGCGCCGGCCGCGGCCACGAAACCGGCGCCGAACGCCACCAGACCGAGCCACTTGCCCAGCAGCACCCACACGCGGCGGACCGGACGGGCCAGCACGGCCAGCGCGATGCCGGACTCGGCCTCGCCGGCCACGGTCGGACCGGCCAGGAACGCCGTGCCGAGCGCGGCGATCAGGCTCAGGCCGAACATCACCAGGTTGAGCACCAGGGCGGCCGCGAACTTCGATTCGCCGCTGGTCAGGCCGCCGAACTCCGCGTTGATCCGGGAGAAGCCCCAGGCGCTCAGCGAGAGCAGCACGATCGTCAGCACGGCCAGCGAGCGCAGCACCCGTCGGCGGGCTGCCTCGCGCAGGGTCAGACCGGCGATGGTGAGCACGATTCTCATGCGGCCTCCCCGCCACGGATGATGTCGAGCAGGCGCTCCTCGAGCGTGATCCGCCCGGGTTCCACGGCGTGCACGCGGACGCCGAGCTTCACCAGCTCGGCGACGAGGTCGGGCACCTCGTCGAGGTCGCCGATCGGCACGACGAAGGTGTCACCCTCTCGCCGGTGGGCGCCGATCCGGCTCTCCGCCGCGGGCGTCACGCCCTCCAGCCGGAGCCGCAGCTCCCGCTGTCCGAGCAGCTCAGCCAGGGTTCCCGAGGTGGCGACGCGGCCGTGGTCGAGGATGACGACCCGGTCGCAGACCCGTTCCACCTCGCCGATCAGGTGCGAGTTGAGCAGCACGGCGACGTCCCGCTCGCGCAGGGAGAGAAGCAGGTCGCGTACGTCGGCCCGGCCGATCGGGTCGAGCGCGCTGGTCGGCTCGTCGAGCACCACCAGCTCCGGACGGGCGACCAACGCGACCGCCAGCCCGAGGCGCTGCTGCATGCCCTTGGAGAAGCCGCCCACCCGGTCGCCGGCGCGGTCCGCCAGCCCGACCAGGCCGAGGCATTCACGCTGCTCCGCGTCGGGAACAGCCGTGCTCGCCAGCCGTGTGTGGAGCCGCAGCACCTCGGCCGCGGTCAGCCACGGCTGGTAGCGGAACAGCTCGGGCAGGTAGCCGACTCGGGCCCGCGAGCCCGGTTCCGTGCCGGGCCGGCCGAGCAGCATGACCTCGCCCGCGTCGGGCCGGACGAGACCGAGCAGCATCTTGATGACCGTCGTCTTGCCGGCCCCGTTCGGGCCGAGCAGGCCGACCACCTCGCCCCGCCCGACCTCGAACGTCACGCCGTCCACGGCCTGCCGCCGCCCGTACCGTTTGCGCAGGCCCGAGGCCCACACCGCGGGAGAGGTCACCGGAGCCCCCGGGCCACCGACAGCACCTCGTCCGCGCTCACCGAGCCCGCCACCGCGGTGACCACGCCGTCGCGTACCCAGACCACCGCGCTCAGCACCCCGTCGCTGGCGGTGAGCAGGGTCGCCGGCACGCCGTCGACCTCGGTCGGCTTGCTCGTCATCTCTTCGGGCATCACGTGCAAGGGCAGCGTCGTGCCGTCGGCGGTGAAGCTGCGCAGCTGCTTGGCCACGTCCGCGGGCAGCCCCGACAGCGACAACAGGTAGTCCCGGGCCGTCGCGAAGGGCACCCCCGTCGAGTACGCGGTGGGCGCGACCGCCCGGGCCACGATCAGCGACGGAACGCCCTGCCTGCTCGACCACACGGCGGCGGCGCCCGGGCCGGCGGTCAGCCGGAAGCTGCTCCCGTCCAGGCCGGCCGGCATGGGCGGGGTGGCCTCGCCCCGGCTCTGGGCGAACGCGGCCACCTTGGCCGCCCGGAACGTGAAGGTCGCGCTGATGCGCCGGCCCGCCTGATACGCCGGCTCGCCGGTCACCCCGCGCGGCAGATCGGCGACCCGGGGCAGGGCGAGGCCGCTCTCCTTCTCGGCGGCGGCCGCGTCGGCGACCTGGTGGATCCGCGGGCGTGAGGTGATCTCGACGTCGCCCCACGAGGACAGGTCGGGCATGGCCATGAGGTCGGCCTGGTGCACCGTGACCGGGGCGATGCGCTCGGTCCGGAAGATCGGGAACCAGTCGCCCGCGGCCGCCGCGCCCGCCCCCGCGAGAAGCACGGCCACGGCGGCGCCGGCGATGATCGGACTGCGGAACCGGGCGCGGACCCGGCGCGGCGCGCTCACCGGCTCGGCAACCCGCAGGCGTTCCCATCCGGCGTCGACATCCGGATCGGCCGCCGTGTGCAGGCTCTCGGCGGCGAAGGCGGCGTCCTGCCGGGCGGTGACCAGTTCCGCGCTGCAGCTCGCGCAGCTCGCGACGTGCTCGCGGTCGGCGTCGGCGACCCCGGCCGGCTCGTCCACCAGCCGGCGCAGCACGCCGTCGTTCGGGTGGCGTCTCATGCGTTCAACTCCTTGCGCAGAGCGGACTCGGCGCGTCGCACGGTGGTGCCGACGCTGCCGGGGGAGAGGTCGAGGGCGGCGGCCACCTCGGCGTAGCTGAGGCCGCTGTGCCGCAGAACGAGGGCGATCGCCTGTTTCCGGGGCAGCCGGGCGAGGGCGGCCCGCACCCGGCGGCGCTCCTCGGCGGCCACCACCGCGTCGGCGACGTCGGGCACCACTGTGTCGTGGGACCGGGCGGCCCGCTCACGGCCGGCGCGGCGTTTTCCCGTACGGATGTGATTGAGCGCGGTGTGGGCGGCCGCCACGGACAGCCAGGGCAGCGCCTCACCCGCCGGCACGTCGGAGCGGCCGAAGGTGAGGAACACCTCCTGCGCGACGTCCTCCGCCTCGTCGCGCGAGCCCAGCACGCGGGCGGCCACGGCCACCACGCGCGGGTAAGCGGCCCGGAAAACCTGCTCCAGGTCGGGCCGGGCCGCCCGGGTTCTTCTCGACAGGGCCACGCTGTCCTTCCCGCCGTGGGCCAGTGCTAAGTCCATGCCAGGTAAGCACCGCCGGCCCCGCGGTTGTGACAGCGCCGTCTAGAGAATGATGTTGACCAGCACGGTCAGCACGATCGAGGCCACCACCGACAGCACGATCATGCCGAGACAGCCCAGCGGCCCACCCAGAAACCGAACTTCCGAATTTCCGATACGCATGGCGCGCTTACCCGCTGCGCCGGCGCCGAAGCCTGTCGATCGTCGATGCGAGCGGGGTCCGGCCACGTGAGGTCAAGCCTGGACCGCCCGGACGGTGGTCGAGGAAACCGCGGCCAGGGTCGGCCGGGCCGGCATGAGGAGGGTGGGGACGCCCAGGGACTGGTTCATGGCGGCCAGTTCCTGCTCGTGGCGGGCATCCGTGGGATTGCGGACGCCGCGGATGATGACGTCCGCGCCGTGGCGGTGGCAGTAGTCGACGGTGAGGCCCTGCCAGGCGGCCACCGTGACGTTGTGCCAGGCGGAGGGCAAGGCGGCGCGGACGGCTTCGGCACGGGCTTCGCCCTCGCGCGTGGGGTGCTTCGCGGCGTTCACCGCCACCAGCACGATCAGCTCGTCGAAGAGGCGGCGGGCCCGGTCGGCGACGTCGAGGTGGCCGGCCGTGACGGGATCGAACGTGCCGGGGAAGACCGCGCGCGTCATCGCTCGAGCATAAATCCGCGCCGGCGGGCACGCGGCTGCGCCGAGGTGGACCCCGCCCTCCACCGGGGGCCCCCGGCCACGGCCGATTTTATCGTTTTGGCTGATTCGCGGAGCCGCAGTCCGGCCGTCCTGTGGACAAGCGCGGATTGTGGATAACGGACGGCGCCCAGAACGAAGCCCCGCCTGCCGGAACTGGCAGACGGGGCTTCAGGAACACTCGGCTCAGCTCGCGAGCATCTTGCGGAGGACGTACTGGAGGATCCCGCCGTGGCGGTAGTAGTCCGCCTCGCCGGGGGTGTCGATGCGGACGTCGGCGTCGAACTCGACGCCGGTGTCGGTGCGGACCTTGACCGTCGAAGGGGTGTCGCCGTCGTTGAGGGCCGTCACGCCGGTGATCGTGAAGGTCTCGGAGCCGGTGAGGCCGAGCGACTCGGCGTTGGTCTTGGGCGGGAACTGCAGCGGCAGCACGCCCATGCCGATCAGGTTGGAGCGGTGGATGCGCTCGTAGCTCTCGGCGATGACGGCGCGGACGCCCAGCAGCATGGTGCCCTTGGCCGCCCAGTCGCGCGACGAGCCCGAGCCGTACTCCTTGCCGGCCAGGATGACCAGCGGGACGCCGGCTTCCTGGTACGCGACCGAGGCGTCGTAGATCGTCGTCCGGTCGCCGGTGAGGTGGTTGACCGTGAAGCCGCCCTCGACGCCCGGCACCAGCTGGTTGCGCAGCCGGATGTTGGCGAACGTGCCGCGGATCATGACCTCGTGGTTGCCGCGGCGCGAGCCGTAGCTGTTGAACTCGTGGCGCGGGACGCCGTGCTCGGCCAGGTACTTGCCGGCGGGGGAGTCGGCCTTGATCGACGACGCGGGCGAGATGTGGTCGGTGGTGACCGAGTCGCCCAGCTTGGCCAGGACGCGGGCGCCCGCGATGTCGTTCACCGGCTGCGGCGAGGGCTGCATGCCCTCGAAGTAAGGGGGCTTGCGGACGTACGTCGAGTCGTCGGCCCACTCGAAGGTCTTGCCCTCGGGGGTGGGCAGCGACTGCCACTGCTCGTCGCCCGCGAACACGTCGGAGTAGGCGGTGCTGAAACCCTCGGCCCCGATCGCCGAGGCGATGACGTCGTCGATCTCCTTGGCGCTGGGCCAGATCTCCTGGAGGTAGACCGGCTGACCGTCGGACCCGATGCCCAGCGGCTCGGTGGTGATGTCGATGTCCATCGAGCCGGCCAGCGCGTACGCCACGACCAGGGGCGGGGACGCCAGGTAGTTCATCTTGACGTCCGGGTTGATCCGGCCCTCGAAGTTGCGGTTGCCGCTCAGCACGCTGACCGCGGTCAGGTCGGCCTCGTTGACGGCCGCCGAGACCTCCTCGGGCAGCGGGCCCGAGTTGCCGATGCAGGTGGTGCAGCCGTACCCGACCAGGTTGAAGCCGATCTTGTCGAGGTAGGGCGTGAGGCCGGACCGGTCGTAGTAGTCGGAGACGACCTTGGAGCCGGGGGCCAGCGTGGTCTTGACCCACGGCTTGCGGGTCAGGCCGCGCTCGACGGCCTTCTTGGCCAGCAGCGCCGCACCGATCATGACCTGCGGGTTCGAGGTGTTGGTGCAGGACGTGATGGCGGCGATCACCACGGCGCCGTGGTCGAGCTCGTACTCAGAGCCGTCCTCGCCGACCACGCGGGTGGGCTTGGAGGGGCGGCCGTCGGCGCCGTTGGCCGCGCTAAACACGTGCGGCTTGTCGGCGGCCGAGTCCTCGTGGTTTGCCGGCGGGTCGCTGGCCGGGAACGATTCTTCGCTGGCCTCGTCGGCCGGGCCCTGGTCGGACACGTAGTTGGTGAGCGCGTCGCGGAACATCTGCTTGGCGGCGTTCAGCGGCACCCTGTCCTGCGGGCGCTTCGGGCCGGCCAGCGACGGCACGATCGTCGACAGGTCGAGCTCGAGCTTCTCGGAGTAGTCGGGCTCGGCCTGCGGGTCGAGCCAGAGGCCCTGCCGCTTCGCGTACGCCTCTACCAGCGCGACCTGCTCGTCGGAGCGGCCGGTCAGCTTGAGGTACTTGATGGTCTCGTCGTCGATCGGGAAGATCGCCGCGGTCGAGCCGTACTCGGGCGACATGTTGCCGATGGTGGCCCGGTTGGCCAGCGGCACAGCGGTGACGCCGGGGCCGTAGAACTCGACGAACTTGCTGACCACGCCGTGCTCGCGGAGCATCTCGGTGATTGTCAGCACGAGGTCGGTGGCGGTGGTGCCGGCCGGCATCTCGCCGCTGAGCTTGAAGCCGACGACCCGCGGGATGAGCATGCTGACCGGCTGGCCCAGCATGGCCGCCTCGGCCTCGATGCCGCCGACGCCCCAGCCCAGCACGCCCAGGCCGTTGACCATCGTGGTGTGCGAGTCGGTGCCGACCACGGTGTCGGGGTAGGCCTGCATGCTTCCAGACGAATCTGCGCGCGCCATGATCGTACGGGCCAGGTATTCGATGTTGACCTGGTGCACGATGCCGGTGCCGGGCGGGACGACCTTGAACTCGTTGAACGCGGTCTGGCCCCAGCGCAGGAACTGGTAGCGCTCGCGGTTGCGCTGGTATTCGAGCTCGACGTTGCGGGCGAACGCGTCCTCGCGGCCGAACAGGTCGGCGATGACCGAGTGGTCGATGACCAGCTCGGCCGGGGCGAGGGGGTTGACCTTGGTCGGGTCGCCGCCCAGCTCCTTCACGGCCTCGCGCATGGTGGCCAGGTCGACCACGCACGGCACGCCGGTGAAGTCCTGCATGAGGACCCGGGCCGGGGTGAACTGGATCTCGACGCTGGGGTCGGCCGTCTGGTCCCATCCGCCGAGCGCGCGGATGTGGTCGGCGGTGATGTTGGCGCCGTCCTCCGTCCGCAGCAGGTTCTCGAGCAGGATCTTCAAGGAGTAGGGCAGCCGGTCGTGCCCCTCGACCTTGTCGATCGTGAAAATCTCGTAGCTCGCGTCACCGACGCGGAGCTCGCTCTTCGCACCAAAGGTGTCGAGGCTGGCCACCGTCATCTCCTTCACACCCAGCGACTGTCGTTCAAGTCTTTCGCACCGAAAGGGCGGCCTTCTGGTTAGGCATACCTAACTCTCGGTTTACGTCCGTCTGTAAACCGTACGTCCGTCTTGTAAGCCGGCGCAAGCCGGGGTCGTCCTCCTTCACGTTTACCCCGGTCGCGCGCCGGGCACATCGGCAATCGTGCAGGCGCCTACCGACCGGGTCGGACTCAGCGAGTTCTTCGACCGCTACGGCACCGCTCTGACCAGCGGAGACGTGGTCGCCATCGCGAACTGCCACGCGCTGCCGGGGATGGTGGTCG
This sequence comes from Paractinoplanes hotanensis, assembly GCF_023717965.1. Lineage (NCBI taxonomy): Bacteria > Bacillati > Actinomycetota > Actinomycetes > Micromonosporales > Micromonosporaceae > Paractinoplanes > Paractinoplanes hotanensis. The sequence goes on from NZ_JAMQOL010000040.1 coordinate 83,195, forward strand.
CCGATGCTTACAGCTTCACTTTCGCCACGCCGGCCGCCGTCGCGCTGTCGTTCCTCGGCGCAGCCCCCAGCTACGAGGAGCGTCAGATCGTGGCGGCGCACGCTCAGTTGCTCGACGTGCAGGCGTTGTCGCCGGCGCTGAGCCTGGTGTCGGTCGAGTGGGAATACCTGGATTCGCGGGGAAATGCGGTGCCGGGGGAGAGTTACAGCTATCTGCTGCGGCTTGGCGCCGATGGGCCAAGAATCACCACGGTCATCGCCAGGCGCTGAAACTGTCGGGCCCTGGTGCGAGTATGGCCAGGTGATCAGCTCTCCCGACGTCGCGGTGATCCACTACCAGCGGCCCGCCGGCGACTATGCCGGCTGGGGCCTGCACGCCTGGGAAGGCGCGATCACCAAACCCGACTGGCGCCGCCCGCTCAGCCCCGCGTCGTTCGACGAATTCGGCGCCGTCTTCTCGGTTCCCGTACGCGACGACGCCATCGGCCTGCGTTTCGTGCTCCACCGCGGCGACGAGAAAGATCTGCCCGACGACCAGCGGCTCGATCTCACCGTGGCCCGTGAGGTCTGGCTGCGCGCCGGTGAAGCCCACCCCGTGCGCCCCTCGCTCGGCAGCCTCGGCCCCGAGCTCGACCGGGCCCGCGCGTTCGCCGTCTTCGTCGACCGCACCACGATCGCCCTGCCCGCCTGGCTCGCCGAGCGCGCGGTCACGTTCTCGCTGCTCGGCGAGGTCGCCGTCCCGCTCACCGCGCGTCCGGGCGGGCTCTTCCAGGCCCAGAGCCGCCGGTTCCCCCACCTGCGGGCCTACCGCGCCTTCTCCGTACGCGAGATGGGCGACGCCGCCCTGGGCGAGCTGCTCCGCGGCCCGGTGCTGGTCGAGGGCCGCGATGCCGGGGGCCAGGTCACCGCGCTGACCGCCGTGCAGCTTCCCGGCGTGCTCGACGACCTGTACGCCGACGCCGCCGACGCCGAGCTGGGCCTGATCCTCCTCGACGAGCGCCCGCGGCTGGCGGTGTGGGCGCCCACGGCCCGCACGATCGAGCTCGAGCTGTTCAAGACCCCGGACGACGAGCCGCGCCTGGTGCCGATGGAAAGGGACGCGCTGACCGGCGTCTGGTCGGCCGCGCTCAAGCCGAAGTGGCTGGGCCGCTACTACCGCTACCGGGTCGAGGTGTGGCACCCGTCGGCCCAGCGCGTGGTCACCACCAGCGTCACCGATCCGTACTCGCTGGCCCTGGCCACCGACTCCACCCACAGCCTGCTCGTCGACCTGGCCGACCCCGCGCTGAAGCCGTTCGGCTGGGAATCACTGGCCAAGCCGCCCGCCGTCGCGCCGGCCCGCATGCAGATCAGCGAGGTGTCGGTCCGCGACTTCTCGATCTTCGACCACTCGCTGCCGCCGGCCGAGCGGGGCACGTACGCGGCCTTCACCCGGCCCGGCTCGGCCTCGATGAGCCACCTCGGCTCGCTGGCCGAGGCCGGGCTGACCCACGTGCACCTGCTGCCGGCGTTCGACTTCGGCAGCGTGCCCGATCGCCGCGCCGACCAGGCCACCCCCGACTGCGACCTGGCCGCCCTGCCGCCCGACTCGCCCGAGCAGCAGCGCGCCGTCATGGCGGTCGCCGCGTCCGACGGGTTCAACTGGGGCTACGACCCGTGGCACTACACGGCCCCCGAGGGCAGCTTCGCCGTCGACCCGGCCGGGCCGTCCCGCATCCTCGAGTTCCGCCGCATGGTGGCCGCCCTCAACGCCGCCGGCCTGCGCGTGGTCATGGACGTCGTCTACAACCACACCATGGGCGACGGGCTCGACCGGTTCAGCGTCCTCGACCGGATCGTCCCGGGTTACTACCACCGCCTGCTGGCCGACGGCTCGACCGCCGAGTCCACCTGCTGCCCCAACACCGCGCCCGAGCACATGATGATGAGCCGCCTGGTCGTCGACTCCGTGGTCACCTGGGCCCGCGAATACCGGGTCGACGGCTTCCGCTTCGACCTCATGGGCCACCACCCGCGGGCCAACATCCTCGAGGTCCGCGTCAACCTCGACCACCTGCCCGACGGCCGCGACATCTGTCTCTACGGCGAGGGCTGGGACTTCGGCGAGGTCGCCGGCAACGCCCGGTTCACCCAGGCCACCCAGGTCAACATGGCCGGCACCGGCGTCGGCACGTTCAACGACCGGCTGCGCGACGCGGCCCGCGGCGGCGGCTCGTTCGGCGACCCGGGCGTGCCCGGCTTCGCCACCGGGCTCGGCTCGTCGACCCCGCTGCACGTGCACGACCAGATCAAGGTGGGCCTGGCCGGCGGCCTGGCCACCTACCGCTTCACCACCCACACCGGGGCCGAGCACAGCGGCGCCCAGGTCGACTACAACGGTTCGCCCAGCGGCTACGCGCAGTCCCCGGGCGAGACGATCAACTACGTCGACGCCCACGACAACGAGATCCTGTACGACGCGATGGCGTTCAAACTGCCGATCACGACTGCCCCCGTCGACCGGGCCCGGCTCCAGGTCTTGGCGCTGTCGCTGGTGGTGCTGGGGCAGGGCGCCGGCTTCGTCGCGATGGGTAGCGAGCGGCTTCGCTCCAAGTCGCTCGACCGCAACTCGCACAACTCCGGCGACTGGTTCAACCAGATCCGCTGGGACCCGGCCCTCGGCAACGGCTTCGGCCTGGGCCTGCCGCCGGCCGGCGAGAACGAGGACCAGTGGCCCCGTGCCCGCCCGTTGCTGGCCGAACCGTCCCTGGTGCCGCCGCCCGACGTCATCGAGCTGACCGCTGAGCGCTACCGCGAGCTGCTGCGCATTCGCTGCTCCTCCCCGGTGTTCGGCCTGCCCACGGCCGAAGAGGTGCAGCGCCGGGTGGCGTTCCCGCTCGGTGGCCCGGGCGAGACCCCCGGCGTGATCGTGATGTGTCTCGACGGCACCGGCCTCGACCCGAAGTGGAGTCAGCTTGTCGTCGTCTTCAACGCGACCGACGAGTCCACCGTCCAGGCCGTCCCCGGTGTCTCCGAGAGCCTGCACCCCCACCCCGAGCTGGCCCGATCGGCCGACCCGCTGGTGCGTACGGCCAAGGCGGCCGCCGGCAACCTGACCGTCCCGGCCCGCTCGGTGGCCGTCTTCGTGGCCGACGCCGCCTGAGGTTCGGCTGTGAGTCGCCTCCCGGATGGCTGTGGGGGGTCGCGCTCGGCCTCGCACTGGGAAAGGATGGGAGCCGGGGAAGGGGTGTGCTGTTGCGCGAGGTTAATTACGACGACCGGCAACATCTGGTCTATGCGCGGGCTCGCGCGTTGACCCCCGACAGGCTGGCCGAGTGGCTGCGCGTGTTCGCGCGGCATGCTCCCGCCCGGCGCCCGCTCGAAGTGCTCGACCTCGGCTCCGGCACCGGCCGCTTCACCCCGGCCCTGGCCGCCGAGTTCGGCGGTCCCGTGTGGGGGGTCGAGCCGTCCGAGCACATGCGAGCCGTCGCCGGCGAACACGGCGACCAGCCGGGCGTCAGCTACCTGTCCGGCTCCGCCACCGAGATCCCGCGGCCCGACGAGAGCTGCGACCTCGTTCTGCTGTTCCTGGTGCTGCATCACGTCCGCGACCACGCGGCCGCGGCGGCCGAGATCGCCCGCGTGCTGCGGCCCGGCGGCCGGGTGCTGATCCGCAGCCTGTTCCCCGACCGCATGCCCGAGCTGCCGTGGTACAGCTACTTCCCCGGGGCCCGGCTCATCGACGAACAGGTCTTCCCGCGGATGGACCCGTTGCTCGACACGTTCGCCTCGGCCGGGCTGAGGTTCGTGACGGTCGAACGGGTGCAGGAACGCATCGCCGACAGCCTGGCCGACTACGAGCACCGGTTGAAGCTGCGTGGATCGTCCACGTTCGAGCGGCTGACCGAGCTCGAGATCATCGAGGGGTTCGACGCGCTCGAGGCAGCGGTGCGGGCCGAGCGCCGGCCGCGGCCGGTCGAGGAGGAAAGCGATCTGCTCGTCCTGGAAAGGACTAGCTGAGCGCCGCAGCCTTCCGGACGAGGACGGCCCGCTCCCGGGCGTTGCCACAGAGCCGGGCGGCCAGCTCCAGCTCGGCGCGGGCCTCGGCCGTGCGGCCCAGCCGGCTGAGCAGCTCGCCCCGCACACTCGGCAACAGATACGAGCCGGGCAGCCGGTCCTGGGCGACCAGCTCGTCGACCATCAGCAGGGCCGGGGCCGGGCCGCCGGCCATGGCCACCGCCACCGCGCGGTTCAGCTCGACGATCGGCGACGGCGCGACCCGGCCCAGGGCCTCGTAGAGCAGCACTATGCGTTCCCAGTCGGTCTCGGCGACCGAGGCGGCGGTGGCATGGCCGGCGGCTATCGCGGCCTGCAACCCGTACGGGCCGAGGCCGCGACCGGCCGCAGTGGCCTGAGCCAGCGCCGCCAGGCCGCGGCGGATCGCCGAGCGGTCCCAGCGCCGGCGATCCTGGTCCTCGAGCAGGATCGCCGAACCGTCCGGGGCGGTGCGGGCCGGGAAGCGCGCCGCGGTCAGTTCGCACAGGGCGATCAACCCGAACACCTCGGGCTCGCCGGGCAGCAGCGCGGCCAGCGTCCGGGCCAGCCGGACAGCCTCGTAGGCCAGGTCGGTGCGGAGCAGGCTGTCGCCCGTCGTCGCCGTCGAGCCCTCGGTGAAGATGACGTAGAGGACGCTGAGGACGCCGCCGAGCCGTTCCCTGCGGTCGGCCGACGGCGGCACCTCGAACGGCACCCGGGCGGCCGCGATCGTCTTCTTGGCCCGGGTCACCCGGGCCTGGATCGTCGCCACCGGCACCAGGAACGCCCGCGCGATCTCCTCGGTGGACAGACCGCCGACCGTACGCAGGGTGAGCGCCACCCGGGCCTCGGGCGAGAGCACCGGGTGGCAGGCGACGAACATCAGCGCCAGCACGTCGTCGTCGATCCGGTCCGGGTCCCACAGGTGACCGTCGCCGCCGTCGGTGTCCTCGGACGCCAGCAGCGCGTACTTCTCGTCCCGGACGGCCCGGCGGCGGAAGCTGTCGATCGCCCGCCGCCGGGCCGTGTTCAGCAGCCAGCCCACCGGGTTGGCCGGCTCACCGTCGCGCGGCCAGCAGACGAGAGCCTCGGCCACCGCCTCCTGAGCCACGTCCTCGGCCAGTTCCAGGTCGCCGCCGGTGTAGCGGGTGAGCGCACCGACGATGCGAGCCGACTCGATGCGCCAGACAGCCTCGAGTGAGGTCACAGCTGGCCGGTCTGCTCGCGCCAGGCCCGCTCCTTCTTGATCCACTCGTTGTCCTGCGGGAACTCGTCGATGCCGGGGACCCGGCGGATCTCCGTCTTCGAACCGGGGAAGGCCGGGATGCGCTTGGCCCACTCGACCGCCTCCTCCTTGGAGGCGACGTCGAGGATGTAGAAGCCGCCGAACAGCTCCTTGGTCTCGCCGTAGGGGCCGTCGGTGACCACCGGGGTGTCGCCGGTGTGATCGACGACCACGCTCTGCGCCGCGTCCTCCAGGCCCTCGGCCGCCACCAGGACGCCGGCCTTGATCAGCTCGTCGTTGAAGCGGCCCATCGTCTCGAGCATGTCGTCGAACGACGCGTCGATCATCTTCGTCAGGGACTCGTCGCTGTTCCGCATGATCAGCATGTACTTCGCCATGGTGACGTTCTCCTCGGTATCCGATCCGGTCGCTCGTCGACCTTCTCATCCCCAGGTCGAACGGGCGCGCCCCCGATCGACACGGCCCGCGACAAATCTCGGGGGTGCGTCGTTGCGTTACATTGCGTATCGATTTTCGGTGAGGGGAGACGTTGTGCGGGTGCAATGGGCCTTGGGTGGCATCGCTCTGGTGGCGCTGATCGGCGGGTGCACGTCGTCGTCGGATGACGCCAAGACTGCCCCGGTCGCGCCGGCGTCGCCGCCGGCGTGGACCGAGCCTGCGGCGTACTCCTATGTGCTGGCCCGGGGCTGCGACGCGGCCACGCCGACCGGCCGGTACCAGGTGGACGTGAAGTCGGGGGCGGTCGCCGCGTCGAAGCGGCTGGACGCCACCTCGGTGAAGCCGTCGGACGGGGACGAGGCGGATCTGGGCCCCGCCACCGGTGACACCGGGGAGGAGATCGAGGCCTTCACGCTCAAGGAGCTGCTCGAGATGGCCCAGACCGCGGCCGACGACGGCGGACAGGTCACCAAGGCGTTCGACAACGCCGACGGCCACCCGGTGAAGGTGACCATCGACGTCGGTTCCGGCCCGGAGTGCTGGAACGTCAGCGACTACAAGCTTTAGGGCGGGATCCGGTTCCCCCGGCAGGCCGCCCGGACGGTCAGCCGGGGAGTCGCGGACCGGCTTCGCGCTGCGCGGCCATCCACGTCTCGACCTCGGCCGAGGAGCGGGGCAGGCCGGCTGAGAGGTTCCGGCAGCCGTCCGCGGTGACCAGCACGTCGTCCTCGATGCGGACGCCGACGCCCCGCAACTCGGCCGGGACCAGGTCGTCTTCCGGCTGGAAGTAGAGACCGGGCTCGACGGTCAGCACGTAGCCCTCCTGCAGGGGGCCGTCACGGTAGGTCTCGTTGCGGGCGTTGTTGCAGTCGTGCACGTCGATGCCGAGCATGTGGCCGAAGCCGTGCAGCGTCCAGCGGCGGTAGACGGTGCTCTTCTCGTCCATCGCCTCGTCGACGCTGACCGGCAGCAGGCCGAGGTCGGCGAGGCCCTCGGCGAGCACCCGCATGCAGGTCTTGTGCACGTCCTTGAACAGCACGCCCGGCCTGATCGCGTCCATGCCGGCCTGCTGTGAGGCGTGCACGATGTCGTACACCTGGCGCTGGAGCGGGGTGAAGCGGCCGTTCACCGGCACCGTGCGGGTCACGTCGGCGGTGTAGAAGTTGTGGCCCTCGACGCCCATGTCCATGAGCAGCAGCTCGCCCGGCGTGGTGGTGCCGGTGTTACGTACCCAGTGCAGGATCGTCGCGTGGGCGCCGGCCCCGACGATCGAGCCGTAGCCGACGTCGTTGCCGTCGTGCCGGGCGCGCAGGCCGAAGACGCCCTCGAGCAGGCGTTCCTTCACTCCGCGGTCGGCCGGCAGCACGCGGGTCACGTCTTCGAAGCCGCGGACGGTGGCGTCGGTCGCGGCCTGGAGCTGGGCGATCTCCCACTCGTCCTTGATCAGCTTGAGCTCGCTGAGCACCCAGGCCAGTTCGCGGTCGCGCGGCTTCTCGCGGTCGGGCTCGTAGGCGAGCACGGTGCGGTCGACATTCGGGTCGAGGCCGCGCAGCACCCGCGTACGCCCCGGGGCGGAACCGGCCAGAGCCGCGCCCAGCTCACCCAGCGAGGCCGTCTCGACGCCGAGCTCGGTCGACTTCTCGGCCAGGGTGTGGGTGCGGCCGACCCAGAGCTCGCCGTTGCGGCTGCGGAAGAAGGCGTCGGTGTCCTTCGAGTTGCGCTGGTGGGTGTAGAGCACAGCGTCGTGACCGGAGCCGCTGGGGCGCAGCACGAGCACGCTGTCGGGGTCGCGGTCGCCGGTCAGGTAGACGAAGTCGCTGCCCGGGCGGAACGGGTAGTCGGTGTCGTTGGCCCGGACCTTCTCGTTGCCGGACGGGATGATCAGCGTCTCGCCGGGGAAGGCCTCGGAGAGCGCGTTGCGCCGTTTGGCGTAGTTGGGCGCCTCGGGCAGCGGGCTGACGGCCAGCGGGTCCTCCCGCCACCCGGACCGCATGAACTGCAGGAAGGCCTCGGGGAAGGCAGGGTCGTGGGATTCCGTCTTGGCTGCGGGTTGCGCAGCCTTCTGCTCGGCCATCGTGGCGCCTCCGATCGTGTGACCCCGACGTTACCGCCTTCCCCTGACACTCAGCGCCGCGGCAGGGTCAGACAGGCCACCCGGGGTCCGGCGGTGCCGGCGACACCGGCGGCGGTCTTGGTCTGCTGCGCGTGCAGGATCAGCGACCGGGCCGAGCGGCCGGCCGGGAACGTCCAGCCCTGCACGGTCGACACGGTCGCGGTGCCGTAGCCGTCGGCGCTGAAATCGAGCCACACCTCGTTCCGCGGGTTGGCGTAGGACGGGTCGACCGACGGGGTCTTCGGGTCCTTCTGGTGCTGGTAATGCGGGCCGGCCTGGTCGGGCACGGCGGTGCACGGCTCGGTGTGCAGGTGGGCCCCGTACGCGCGCCGGGGGATCAGTCCGGCCGCCTCCAGCCGTACCTCGGTGGTCCTGGGCATCTGGGCGACCGCGACCGTGGCCGTCGCGCCCGGCGGAACCACTGCGGGGTCGTAGGTGATCGCCGTCGCGCCCGGCCGGAACGGCAGGAACGTGCCGGTGGCGACCGTGTCGGGCGCCCACGAGGCCGAGGGGGCGGGGCTGGGCGAGCCCTGGTAGAGCGTCCAGGCCGAGGCGGAGGTGATCATCGAGGTGGACGTGGTGGGCCCGATCGGCACCGAGTTCGCGCAACCAGTGATCATGAACAGAGGAACGGTGAGGGCGAGCGCGCGTGAGAACATCCGGCGATCATCCCAAATATGGACATATTGCGCGAGCACTGGCGTGGCGCGTGCCGGAACGCGAGGCTGGTCCCACCACGACACAGGAGGCATGGCATGGGCTACGCGGTGGTGCTCGGCGAGGCGCTGATCGACCTTCAGGAGGCCGAGCGCGACGGTGAAGTGGTCTACCGCCAGGCCATCGGGGGCGCGCCACTCAACGTCGCGGTGGGGGCGACCCGGCTCGGCGGCCAGGTGCAGTACGTCGGCTCGCTGAGCGACGACGTGCTGGGCAACCGGCTCGCCGTGTTCCTCACGGAGCGCGGCGTCGGCACGGCCGGCGTCAAGCGGGTCGCCGTGCCGACCACGCTGGCCGTCACCACGTTCGTGGGCGCAGAACCGACCTTCACGTTCTACGGCGAGCCGCCGTCCTACGCGCTGCTCGGCCCGGCCGACCTCGACACGGCCATGGTGAGCGGGGCCGACGTGCTCTACACGGGCTCGATCTGCCTGCTGCGCGAGCCGTTCCGGGCCGCAGCCCGGGCCGCGTGGGCGGTGCCCGGGCCGCTGCGCGTCTTCGACCCCAACGCCCGGCCCACCCTGCTGCCGGACGGCGCCGCCGTGACCCACCTGCGGGAGCTCTCCGAGGAGTTCTTCGCCACCGCCGACCTGGTCAAGCTGAGCGCCGCCGACGCCGAGGTGCTCTACGACGGGGCGACGCCCGAGCAGGCGGCCGAGCGCATCCGCGGCCTGGGCGCCAGGGCCGTCGTCGTCACGTGGGGCTCGAAGGGGGCGTACGTGTCGGCCGGCGAGGGCGCGGTGATGCTGCCCGCGCCCAAGGTCGACGCGGCCGACGCCACCGGCGCCGGCGACTCGGTGATGGGCGCGCTGGTGCGCCGCCTGCTCGCCGACGGCCTGCCCAAAGACCTGGACGGCTGGCAGCGCAACGTGCGCTTCGCCCTCGCGGTGGCCGGCCTGGTCTGCGAGCGCCGCGGCGGCGCCGTGGCCATGCCGACCAACGAAGAGGTGACCGCCCGGTGGGGCACGCTCAGCTGAGGGTCTTCTCGATGAAGCGCTGACGGTCGAGCATCATCCGCTCGACCAGCACCTCGGCCGCCAGCGTCTCGCCCATCCGCACGACGACCTCGAAATACAGCTTGCGGCCCTCGGCCTTGGCCAGCGTGGCCAGCGCGTGCACCGAGCCGCCGACCGGCGTGGGCACCAGGTGGTTGATCTCGGCCCGGACGCCGACCGTGGTGAGACCGCCCGGCAGGTGCCGGGCGGTGGCGGCGACGGTGGCGGCCTCGGCCAGCGCCAGCACCCGCGGCGTGGCCAGCACCGGCACGTCACCCGACCCGAGCGCCTGCGCGGTGTCGGCATCGGTGACGGTCAACTCGACCCGGGCGCTGAGACCGGGCGGGAATTCCGGAAGCTCCATGCCAAGAGCTTAGGGCTTATAAGCCCTAGGGCTGTGCGGGCGACTGCCAATACGCCTCGGGGGTGGCGGTGTCCGGCTTGCGCGCCTGCCGGGCCCGCACGGCGAGTTCGGCGGCCAGCGCGTACGCCTCGGCGAGGTCGCGATCCTTGGCCTGCCCGGACCGGCCGCGCGCGGTGTCGGCGTACACGGTGGCCAGGCCCAGCATCCGCTGCAGGGGGCCCTGCACGACCCGGACGCTCTGCAGCCGCGCGTACGGCACCAGGTGCATCTCGCGCGTCAGCAGCCCCCACCGGGTCACCAGCACCTCGGGTGTCAGCCCGACGCCGATCGACCGCAGCGCGATCGGGTTGAGCCAGCGCGCCCGCTTCGGCGGCGGCGAGGTTGCCAGCGCGGCCAGGTCGACGCCGGGCAGCACCTCCCACACCAGGGAGCGGGCGGTGTCGAACTCGCCCACCGGCAGCAGGCGGTCGGAGCGCTTCGCGTCGCCGCCCTCGCCCGCGTAGCCGGCCACGGCCAGCCGCAGGTGCAGCCAGCCCTGCCCGCGCCAGAGCAGCGGCCACGTCGCGCCGACCGCCTGCACCCGGTTGAGCGGCACGATCTGGCTGCGCGTCTCGAGCAGCCCGTAGCGCACCATGAGCCTTTCCTCGGGGTCGCGGGCCAGGCGGAAGTCCCAGTCCTGCAGCACCCGCCGCACCGGCTGCAGCAGCACGCCGGCCATCGCCGTCATCGTGCTGGCGATGCCGACGAAGGTCCACGACCCCTCCATCACGAACTGGAGCACCACGAACGCCACGCCGACGGGCAGGAAGAAGGCCTGCGGGGTGAGCAGCTGGCTGACGACCAGGTCGCGGTTCCTGACCCGCAGCAATGGGCGTTCGAAGGCGGGGGCGACGGGCGCCGCGTCTGCGGGCTGGTCGGTGGGTTGCGCTGCTGCCTGCGTACGACCGGCGAGCGCGAGAAGCCGCTGCCGGAGCGCCGATGCCTCGCGCACCGTCAGGTAGGCCAGCGGCGCCTCGGTCTTGCCCCCACCGATCACCTCGAGGCGCAGCTCGGCCAGCCCGGTCAGCTGGGCCAGCAACGGCCGCCGCAGCTCCACCGCCTGCAGCCGTTCGAGCGGGATGGCCCGGTTGCGCCGCCAGATCACGCCGTCGGTGATGCGCAGCTCGCGACCGACCACCTGGTAGCCCGTGGTCAGCCAGCCGAAGATCGAGAAGACCACCACGGCGACCGCGATGACGGCCACCACCAGCGCGAACCGTTCGAGACCGACCTGCGACAGCGTCTGCCAGGAGAGGGCCGCCACGACCACGGCGATGCTCTTGGCGCCGTGCAGCACCGGGCTGAGCGGGTGCAGCCGGCGGCGCGGCTCGGCGACGGCGGCCTCGGGCGGCGCGGTCGGTTGCGGGGGACCGGTGGCGGTCACAGGCCCTCGGCCCGGTCCTCGCCGAGCGTGGTGAGCCGGTCGCGCAGGCGAGCCGCCTCGGCCGGCGGGAGCCCGGGGATCTGCGCGTCGCTGGCCGCCGCGGCGGTGTGCAGCTGCACCGTGGCCAGCCCGAAGGCGCGTTCGAGGGGACCGGCCGTGACATCGACGAACTGCATGCGCGCGTACGGGACGATGGAGAGCCGCCGGACCAGCAGGCCGTGCCGGACCAGAAGATCCTGATCGCGTTCGGCGTAGCCCCAGGCGCGCACGGCCCGGACGGTGACGAACGAGCGCCAGATCGCGTTGACCACGACCAGGGCGATGCCGAGCCGCCACAGCCAGTGGCCCTGGAGCACCAGGCCGACGCAGAGGCCGGCAACCACGATCACCGTCCAGCTCCAGCGGACGATCAGCTCCACTGTGATCAGCTTCGGGGAGACCGAACGCCATTCGACGGTGTCGGGCCAGGGGGTCAGGGCGTCGACGGTCACCCCTTGAGCCTAGGAGATGCTCGCATCGGTTGCTGTACCGAAGGGCGTCACTTCGCGCAGGAATCCCCGGACCTCGAGGAATTGGCCCAGCGTGACGCGGTGGTCGTCGCAGGCCAGCCAGGTTTTGCGGTAGTCCGGGGTGTGCAGCTTGGGGTTGTTCCACTGAAGCTGCCAGGTCGCGTCGGCGCGACAACCTTTGGCGGAGCACTGAGGCTCAGCGGGGCCATTCATAACGGGCTGAGCAGGGCCATCCATGTGCCTAAGAGTATGAGCGCCGGGCGACCACGGGGGAAGTCGCCCGGCGACGGGGACGATGTTACACGCTTCGGGACGCCGCGCATCCTCCCCGCGGAGGTGCCCGATCCGGCGTATCGCGCAGAAAGATCAAAGCCTGTGGACCATGGTCAGGCGCACCGGCGGAGCGTAATGCGACACCAGAAGCACGCTCTCAGGCCGGTCGTGTAAGGCTTGAGCGTCGGCAATGTCTTTTCGACCCGCTGTGGAGGACTGGTGGCGCAGCCGCTCACGCCCGAGACCGAGACTCACCCCGGTGCCGGTGCGCCCGTGCCCCCGGCACAGGACGCGTCCCAGCTCGAGCGGGCGATGTTCGAGGTCAAGCGGGTGATCGTCGGCCAGGACAGGATGGTCGAGCGCATGTTCGTGGCGCTGCTCGCGCGCGGGCACTGCCTGCTCGAGGGCGTGCCCGGCGTGGCCAAGACGCTCGCGGTCGAGACGCTGGCCCGGGTGGTCGGCGGCTCGTTCTCGCGCGTCCAGTTCACCCCCGACCTGGTTCCGGCCGACATCGTCGGCACCCGGATCTACCGTCAGTCCAGCGAGAAGTTCGACGTCGAGCTGGGCCCGGTGTTCGTCAACTTCCTGCTCGCCGACGAGATCAACCGGGCCCCGGCCAAGGTGCAGTCGGCGCTGCTCGAGGTCATGGCCGAACATCAGGTGTCGATCGGCGGGCAGACCCACGAGGTGCCCACGCCGTTCCTGGTCATGGCCACCCAGAACCCGATCGAGCAGGAGGGTGTCTACCCGCTGCCCGAGGCCCAGCGCGACCGCTTCCTCATGAAGATCCTGGTCGGCTATCCCACCGACGCCGAGGAACGCGAGATCGTCTACCGGATGGGCGTGAGCGCCCCCGAACCCAAGACGGTCTTCACCACCGAAGACCTGCTCGGCCTGCAGCGCCGCGCCGACCAGGTCTTCGTGCACAACGCCCTGGTCGACTACACGGTCCGGCTGGTGCTGGCCACCCGCGCCCCGGCGCAGCACGGCATGCCCGACGTGGCCCAGCTGATCCAGTACGGGGCCAGCCCGCGCGCCTCGCTGGGCATCGTCCGCGCGACCCGGGCCCTGGCCCTGCTGCGCGGCCGCGACTACGCGCTCCCGCAGGACGTGCAGGACATCGCGCCCGACATCCTGCGCCACCGCCTGGTGCTCAGCTACGACGCGCTGGCCGACGACATCCCGGCCGACCACATCGTCGCCCGCATCATGCAGAGCGTCCCGCTGCCCTCGGTGGCGGCCCGGCAGGGCACGTCGCCCAACGGCACCCACCCGGTCGCCCCCGTCAGCGGCGGGCCGCAGCCCCACGCCCCGCAGTCCGGTGCGGTATGGCCGGCACAGCACTAGGCGGCGAGGCCGGCACGGCCCGGGCCGAGGCCGTCCTCTCCCGCCTCCAGCTTCTGGTCACCCGCAAACTCGACGGGCTGCTCCAGGGCGACTACGCGGGCCTGCTGCCCGGCCCCGGCAGCGAGGCCGGCGAGTCCCGGGAATACCGTCCGGGCGACGACGTGCGCCGCATGGACTGGCCGGTCACGGCTCGCACCACTCTGCCGCACGTGCGCCGCACGGTCGCCGACCGCGAGCTCGAGACGTGGATGGCGATCGACCTGAGCGCCAGCCTCGACTTCGGCACCGCGAAATACCTGAAGAGCGATCTGGTGCTGGCCGCCGCCACGGCGATGGCCCACCTGACCGTACGCGGGGGAAACAGGATCGGCGCGGTCGTCGGCACCGGCTCCGGCGTCGCGAAGTCGCCGGGCCGCTTCCGGCGTCGTACGGCCGAAGCCCCGCCCGCCGCGCCCGTGATCCGCCTGCCCGCCCGGCCCGGGCGCAAGGAGGCCCAGGGTCTGCTGCGGGCGATCGCCGGCACGCAGATCCGGCCCGGGCGCACCGACCTCGGCGCCCTGATCGACCTGCTCAACCGGCCGCCCCGCCGCCGCGGGGTGGCCGTCGTGATCTCCGACTTCATGGCGCCGGTCGACGGCTGGTCCCGGCCTGTCCGCAAGCTCGGCGTCCGGCACGACGTGCTCGCCATCGAGGTCGTCGACCCCCGCGAGCTGGAACTGCCCGACGTCGGCGTGCTCGCCCTGGCCGACCCCGAGACCGGCGAACTGCACGAGGTGCAGACCGCCGACGCCAAACTGCGACACCGGTACGCCGAAGCGGCGGCCGAGCAGCGCGGCGCCATCGCCGCCGCCCTGCGCGCGGCCGGCGCCGCCCACCTGCGCCTGCGCACCGACACCGACTGGCTGCTGGACATAGTCCGCTTCGTGGCCGCCCAACGACACGCACGCACCCGGGGGACCACCCGATGATCCGATTCCTCGAGCCGTGGTGGCTCCTGGCGCTGCTGCCGGTGCTGGCCCTGGCCGGCCTCTACACGTGGCGGCAGTTCCGCAAACGCACGTACGCGATGCGGTTCACCAACGTCGACCTGCTACGCACCCTCGCCCCCAAGGGCCTGGGCTGGCGCCGGCACATCTCGGCGGCGGCGTTGCTGCTCTCCCTGCTGACTCTCGGGGCGGCCCTGGCCCGTCCGTCGGTCGACAAGGAACAGCCGCTCGAACGGGCCACGGTGATGCTGGCGATCGACGTGTCGCTCTCGATGGAGGCCGACGACGTGGCCCCCAACCGCATCGAGGCGGCCCAGGAGGCGGCGAAGGCGTTCGTCAACGAACTCCCGCCCACCTACAACCTGGGCCTGGTGTCGTTCGCGAAGGCGGCCAACGTGCTCGTCTCGCCGACCAAGGACCGGTCCGAGGTGATCTCGGCGATCGACGGCCTCACCCTGGCCGAGGCGACCGCCACCGGCGAGGCGGTCTTCACCTCGCTCGACGCGATCCGCTCGGTGCCCGCCGACGGCGCCGCCGGCGCGCCCCCGGCCCGGATCGTGCTGCTGTCGGACGGCTACCGCACGTCGGGCCGCTCGGTCGAGGACGCCGCTACGGCCGCCTCCCAGGCCAACGTGCCGGTGTCGACGATCGCCTTCGGCACGGACGCCGGCGTGGTCGACATCCGCGGGGCCCTGCAGCGGGTGCCGGTCGACCGCTTGTCGTTGCAGCAGCTGGCCGAGAAGACGGAGGGCTACTTCTACGAGGCGGCCTCGGTCAGCGAGCTCAAGCAGGTGTACGAGGACATGGGCAGCTCGATCGGGCACCGCGTGGAGCCCCGCGAGGTGACGCAGTGGTATGCCGGGCTGGCGTTGCTGCTCGGCCTGGCGGCGGCCGGTCTGTCGCTGATCTGGACGTCCCGGCTGCCCTGACCCGCGGTCAGGGCATGCTGTGGGCGAGGACGAACAGGACGACCACGTAGACCGCGGCGACCGTGAAGGTCAGGGGTGCGATGAGGTTCTTCATCGGAGGCTTCTTCCGCTGGTGACCGGGCGTTATCAGCGCACGTCACGTCGCGGCCGGCACCCACGCGTCGTCGTCGCGGCGCACACGACTGAACCCCGGGAACGGGGCGATGCGGGGTTGAGAGAGGTCAGCGGTCAGGCCCGCTGACGGGCGGCCCGGCCACGACTAGGAGGATCGCTATCTCGCACAGCGATCACCTCCAACAAGTCGTTCGGCGTCAGGACCGCCCGGAACTGTACCCCTTAAGACGCTGCTAAGAAACGCGGCCCGGCAAGTCGTGTCGAGGACCACCCGACAGGACGACCCCGGCCACGGCTCGCAACGTGGAACTGCCCGGCACGAGATAGCAGTCGTGCCCGGCGACACCGTCGGTGGGCAGGGCGTACGCGCCGAAGTCAGGCGACGTGGGCCGGCGCCCCAGCCCCAGCCCCAGCACGCGAACCTGCGGAATGCGGCGGATCCAATCGGTCGGGGCGAGCGCCGACCAGACCCGCGCGCCACCGAGCTCGCCGGCCCGGTCGACGCCGATGCCGGGCGCGCCGAGCGTGACGACGTCGGCCACCTCAGGCAGATCCTTGGCGGCGAGCCCGGCGACGATGGACCCGTAGCTGTGGCCGATCAGGGTGACGTGTTTCTCGGGCAGCAGGTCGCGCACGAAGGTGGTGAGAGCGGCGGCGCCGTCGCGGGCGCGGCCCTCGGTGGCGGCGGCCAGACCGATGCCGTCGGGCGCGTCGTAGCCGAGCCAGGCGATGACGGCGGTGTGCGGGTCGCGCTTGGCGAGCAGGTCGTGCAGGGCGCGGGCCTGCACCCCGGGAGCACGCCGGGGCACGCCACCGAGTCCCCGGTCGAAGTCGGTGAGTGTGGTGTCGACACCGGGAATCAGGACGGCGACCCGGGTGGCGGTCCCGAGGTCGCCGAGAACCTCGGCGGCGCGGCCGTGGCCGGCCGGGTCGAAGAAGAGGAAGTGGCGGCCCTGAGCGGCCCAGGTGGCGTAGGGGCAGCCGGCGGCGAGCATGCGGGTCGCGGTCGCGCGGTAGGTGGCGACGAGCGAGACCTGGAACGGGCCGCTGCGGACCGGCACGCCTGTGGACAACGGACGCCACGATTTTCCGGGCTCCGCTAGGCTGCCCACCCTGGGTGGGGCGGCGGCGTCGTCGGCGTTGGCGGCGGGGTTGGTGTCGGACGTTTGGCGTGGGCGCGCGGGGATTGGCAGCGCGAGGGCGGCGAAGCTGATCAGGACGATCGCGAGCGGCAGGATTCGCATGGCCGCAGCGTCGGGCCGAGGTGTCCCTCGGCACGTCACACCAGGGACCGCAATCGCGAGTGCCACCCAGGTATGACCCTGCTCAGCCCGGCCTCCCGGGCCGCGCCGTCTCCATGGGCATAGCCCATCGGGCAGCTTGTGAGCCGGATTCGCGCCGACCTACGGTCGGAACACTCGTGCATCCAAAATGGAGGTGGCTCATGCCCGTGTGTCCAGTCGCCGGTGTTCCGGCGGCGGTGCCGTCGTGAGCACCCAGGAAACCAGTCCGTCGGCGCCGGCCGCAGTCGTCTGGACCGGTCCGGGCCAGATCCGCCGCCTCGCCACCGCGATCGCCTTGGGGGAAGCGGCCGGTGTGCTGGTTCCGGTGGTGGTGATCGCGCTGATGGCCAGGATCAGCACCGAAGCCATGTATGTGCGATCGCTCTATGTGCCGCTGGCGCTTCTCTTCGCCGCGCTGCAGGTCGGCTTCGACGTGAGCAACCAGGTGGCGGCGTCGGTGAGCCGCGGTGCGGGCCGGTCGCAGGACGTGCTGCCGGTCGCGGCCAGCATGGCCCGGATCGGCCTGGCCGTGTGGGGGGCGGTCAGCGTGGCCCTGATGGTCGCGGCCCCCGGCCTGGCGTCGCTGCTGAGCGTTCCGGAGGCCTCGGCCGGTGAATTCGTCGCCTTCACCCGCTGGGCCGCCCTGGCCAATCTCATCTTCTTCCCGACGGTGCTGCTCTCGTCGAGCTTGCGCGGGCAGGGCCGCCCGCGCTCGGCGGCGGCGGTGGTGCTGACCGGCGCCACCGTGGAGGTGGCGGGCGTCGCGATCCTGGGCTTCGGCACGGATCTCGGGGTGTTCTCCCTGCCGATCGCCATCGCGGCCGGTGGTGTGGCTGCCCTCACGGTCGGCGCGGTGCAGGTCTACCGCTGCGGTCTCTGGCAGGTCCGCGGGCCGATGGTCTGGCGGTCCGAGGCGATCGGGCGGCTGACCTCCGTGGGGTTGCCGGTCGCCGTGTCGTTCATCGTCATGGCTGTCGCCGGGGCGGGTCTGCTGTGGGCCCTCGGCCCGTTCGGAACGGATGTGGTGTCCGGTTACTCGGCTGCCGGCGCGCTGCAGAACCTGCTGATCGTGCCCGCCTCGGCGCTCGGGTCCGCCACGGCGATCGTGCTGAATCAGCTGCGGGGCGCCGGGCGGCACGGCGACGGGCCGGCGGTCCTGCGCGCCGGTCTGCGCCTGACCGCGGTCGTGTACGCCGTGCTGGCCGCCGCGATCTGGCTCGGCCGGGAACCGCTGGCCGAGCTGCTCGCGGACGACCCGGCGGTGTCCGCGGAGACGGTGACCTTCCTGGCGATCGTCGGTCTGACCTACTTCTGCCTGGGCCTGAACGTGATGACGCTGCTGCTCGTCGAGCAGGTCGGCGGCGGGCTGATCGCGTTGCTGCTCAACGTGCCGTACTTCGGCGGCATGGTCGTGCTGGGCAGCATCATGGCACGCACCCAGCACGACCCGTCGGCGCTCTACTGGACCATAGCGGCGCTCAACCTCTGCGGCGTGCTCATCGTGCCGCTGATCACGTGGCGTCACGTCCGTCGGATCAGCCGGGTGGAAGCCTCATGAGCGGACCGGTGTGGCGGGCGGAGGAGGTCCGCCTCAGTGTGGCGATCATGCACCATCCGGTCCGCGGCGGCGCCGCGGACCGGATCGTCGAGGCGTGCCGGCCGCTGTCCGCGCGGATCGTTCCGGACCCGGCGCCGGACGCGGTCCGCAGTCCGTTGCGGACGGCCAAGGTGGCTTGGGCCGCGATCGCCGATGGAGCCACTCATCACCTGGTGCTTCAGGATGACGCCCGGCTCGTCGCCGGGTTCGCCGACCGTGTGGCTGACGCCGTCGCCCGGCGGCCGGCGGCCGGCATCGCGCTCTACACCGACTGGAGCAGCCCGCAGAACAGCTATCTGTCCCGGCTGGCCGCGGTGGTGGGATCGCCCTGGGCGCCGTTGTCGCCGATGGAGTGGACTCCCGCGCTGGCACTGCTCCTGCCGGCCGGGACCGCCGCGGAGCTGGCCGCCTATCTCGCCCCGATACCGGACGAGGTCACCGACGACGATCAGATGATCGCCCGGTTCTGCCGTGAGCGGGACCTGCCGATGCTCGCCACGGTGCCCCACCTGGCCGACAACCGGGGAATGCCCACGCTGGTCGACGGTCACGGCGGCCGGCACCACGCCACCGTGTGGGCCGCGCCGCCGACGCCGTCCGCCGCCCACTGGGACGTCGATCCACGGACCGACGCCGCCCTGGCCGCCCGGTCGCGCTACCGGCGGCACGACGAGTACATGGTGCAGGTCAAGGACTCGCGGTGCCTGATCCGGCTGCTCCGGCCGCATACCGGTGAACCGGGGGGCAACGAGTTCTGCTGGTACTGGGACGACTGGTGCGACCTGATCGGGGTCAGCGGGCGTGAGGTCACCGCCGGACTGGCGGCCCACCTGGACACCCTGGACGGTCTGCGGCCGCCGCCCCGGCCGGCCATGGAGCTGTGGGCCGCCGGATACCTGCTCGGCCTGGACGCGGCGCGGGTGCGCGAGAGCCTGCCCGCACCGCTGGCACCCGCTCGGGACAGCACGATCCGGGCCGCCGTGGCGTCCTGGGCCGGCTCCGGACTGACCGCGGCCGACGCCGGGGCACTCGACGCGGCCGGTCGCGCGGCGCTGATCGACCTCGGCGCGGCGGCGGTCGCCCTCGGGCTGCGCCGCGGCGGCACGGCCCCCTTCGTCGCGGCCGGCGCACCGGCCGGCCCTCATGGAGAGGAACCCGCATGACGACTCTGGCCACCACTTCCGGCCCGGCGCTGGACACTCTGGTCGAACGGATGGCGCGCCGCGAGGTCGCGGCGCACTTCCTCGTGCCGGCCGACCAGCCGCCCGGAGTGATCCGGCCGCCGGCGCCGCCGATGGCGGTCCGGATCCTGCCCTGCCCGGTGTGCGGGGCCGACGCGGCCGCGTTCCGGTCGGCCGGCATCCCGCTGCCCTTCGCCGAATGGCGGATCACCGAGGCCGGCGAGCCCGGCCCCGGCGACCTGCCCGCGATGACCGTGCTGGGTTGCGAATGGTTCGCGCCGCGCGCGGTGCTGCCGGTGGCCCTCGCGATCGAGCGGTTCGGCCCGGTCGTGGCCAACGGATTCCGCAGCCGTGGGGTTGCCCTCACCGAGCTGCCGGGGCTGTCGCTGGGCGCCGCGCTGGCCGAGCTCGACCGGCAGGAGGACTGGCTGGAGGCGCTGCTGGACGAAGGAACGGACAGCTTCCCGGATCGGTCCGACTGCACCGTCCCGGCGGCCAGCCGGCCGGTCGGCCCGGCCGCCACGTGGGGCGCCTACCGTGACTCACTCACCGCGCGTTTTGTGGGCCCGCACGCCTCCGACGCCGACCTGGGCCGGTGGAACGACTCGTACCTGGCCGTCCGCCGGACCACCGCGGCCCGGACCCTCGGGGGGTACGCGACATGCCGAGCCTGACCACCGACGTGCGCCGGCGCGAGGTTCCGTTCACCGGATCGCGGGCGATCACCGGGCAACTGACGTGGGGGCAGGTGCTGGTGGAGCGTGACATGCGGCGGATGCCGCCCGGGACGGCCTACAACGTGACCGTCCCGGTGCTGATCCCCGCCGGGGTACGAACGGCCGACGTGTTCGCCGCGGTCGGGGCGTTGGTCGGCCGGTACGAGGCACTGCGTACGAGGTTCCCGCGGGAGAACGGCGTCCTGGTCCAGGAGGTCCTGGCGGCCGGCACCGTCCCGGTCGTGGTCTGGTCGGACGACGGTCCGGCCGACGAATTCGCGGCCGGGGCGCGGAAGCTGGACGAGCAGCTCGAGGCGGCCCCCTTCGACCATCAGCGGGACCTGCCGCTGCGAGTGCTCGTCTGCGTCCACCGGGGCGTGCCGCGGGCCCTGGTCCTCTGCGTCTCGCACCTGGTGGCCGACCTGCAGAGCAGCCGGCTGGCCGCCCGGGTCCTGGCCGAGCTGCTGACGGCCCGGGCGGCGGGCCGGCCCGATCCGGACCCGCCGGCCATGGTGCAGCCGGCCGATCTGGCCGCCTTCGAGCGCTCGGACCGCGGGCGCGCGCTCAGCGCGGCCGCCGTGGCCCACCTGCGCCGCCAGCTGACGGCGGCGCCGCTGGACAACTTCGCCGGGCTCGCGCCGGTGCCGGCGGCCGAGCCCCGGTACTGGCGCGGGGTCGTCGACTCGTCGATCTCCGGATCCGCGTTGGGGCTGATGGCCGACCGGTACCGGACCAGCACCGCCACGATCGCGCTGGCGTTGACCTCGGCCCTGCTGGGCGCGGTGGCCGGCGCCGACCGGTGCGGGCTGTTGCTGGTCACCGGGAACCGCACCACGGCGGCCCAGCGTGCTTCGGTCGGCACCCTGACCCAGCACATGCCCACCGTCGTGGATCTGACCGGTCCGGCCTTCTCCGACCTGGTGCGGCACTGCTGGGGCGCCGCGATGCGGGCGTTCCGGCACGGCCGCTTCGATCCCGTCGACGGTTGGGCGGCGGTGGACGAGGTGAGCCGCCGGCGCGGGGCCGAGCCCGAGATCCGGTGTTTCTTCAACGACATGCGGGCGGGCCTGGAGCCGGCCGCGGCCGCCGAGCCGCCCGACCGGGAGTCGGTCGCTCGGGAGCTCGCCGAGCCGCGCTTCCGGTGGACCGAGCGCCGGGCGGCCGGTTCGTCGTTCTTCATGGAGCTCGGTGACGTGCTCGACGTTCCCGGCCGGTTGCGCTGGACGCTGCTCGCGGACACCACGCTGCTGCCGCCGGAGACCATCCGGGCCGTGCTCACGGGCGTGGACCGCTTGCTCGTGCGCCTGCTCGACACCGACCTTCTCCTTTCCGACGTGGCCGGGGCGGCCGGCCTGCCGGACCGTGTGGCGGCCGCGAGCTGACGGATCTCGCCGGGGACCGGGGCGGGGCAGCGCATGCTGCCCCGCCCCGGGTTTTTCATCGCCGGGCGGCGGTGACCATCTCCGGTTCGGAGTCGGCCGGCGGAGCGGGGGACCCCAGCGGCCGGCCGCCCAGGAAGCGGGGGGCCCACCAGGCGGCGCGCCCGAGGAGCGTCATCGTCGCCGGCACCAGCAGCATCCGGACGATCACGGCATCGATCAGGACAGCCAGCACCAGCCCCAGGCCGACCTCCTTGATGGGCGCGAATCCGCCGGTCATGAACCCGGCGAAGGTGACCGCGAGGAGCAGGGCGGCCGCGGTCACGATGCCGCCGCTGCGTTGCAGGCCCTCCCGCACGGACTGGTCCGGGCCGGCTCCGGCCAGCCGGCGTTCCCGGATCCGGGAGAGGACGAAGATCTCGTAGTCGGTGGCGAGGCCGAACGCGATCGCGCCCACCACGACCGGGACGGTCAGGTCGATCCCGTCCTGTTGTTCGGCGCCGAGCAGTCCGGTCAGGTGCCCGTCCTGGAAGACCCAGACCACCACGCCGAGCGCGGCGACCAGGCTCAGCAGGTTGGTGATCAGCGCCTTGAGCGGGATCAGCACGGACCGGGTGAAGGCCAGCAGCAGCACGAAGGTGGCGAGCAGGACGATGCCACCGACGATCGGGAGCCGGTCGCGCAGCTCCTGCTTGTAGTCGACCAGCCGGGCCGCGTCCCCTGTCACCTGCACGGTGAAGGGCGCTTCGAGGTCGCGGATGTCACGCACCGCCCGCGCGGTGTCCGGGCTGCTCGTCGGGTGCTCCGGGGTGGCCTGCAGCACGGTCAGGCCGCCCCCGCTGCGGCCCGGGTTGACCGCCGCGACTCCGGGCACCGCCGCGATCTGCCGCTGGAGCTCGGCCAGTTCGGGACTGTCCGGGGAAGTCCGTGCGGCCACCGTGATGGCGCTCGGGCCCGCCTGCTCGGGGAAGTGCTGCCGCAGCGCCTCGGTGAGCTGCCGGGTCGCGCTGTCGGCGGGCAGCGACTTCGGATTGCTGGTGTCCAGCCGCAGGCCGGTCAGCGACAGACCGGCCACGATCAGGCCGATCAGCACCAGGAACACCGTCAGCGCGGGCATCCTCTGCACGCCGCGCGCAACCGAGGCGAAGATGCGGCCCCGTTCGCGCCGGCCCCCACGGGCCGGCTTGATCTTGTTACGCAGCAGCTGGAGCAGTGCGGGCAGCAGGGTGATGGCGGCGAGCATGTCGATCAGCACCACCGCGGCGCCGGCCACGCCGATCGACCGGAGGAACGGGTCGGCGAAGGCCACCAGACTGACCAGGCTGACCGCGACCGTGAGGCCGGAGAAGACGATGGTCCGGCCGGCCTTCTCCGAGGCGCGAGCGAGCGCCTCGGCCGGATCGGCGATCTCCGCCCGTTCCTCCCGGAACCGGCTGACCATCAGCAGGGCGTAGTCCACACCGAGGCCGATGGCGAGCATCGTGGTGACCTGGATCGAGTAGATCGAGACGTCGGTGAAGAAGCTCATCACCAGCAGCGCGGTGAAGGTGCCGCCCACGCCGACCAGAGCGATCAGCAGCGGCAGGCCGGCCGCTATGAGGGACATGAACACCAGGAGCAACAGCAGCAACAGCAGCGGGGCGGAGATGATCTCGGCGCGCCGGGTGTCCGAGGTGGCCTGGTTGTTGAACTCGCGGTCGGTGAGCGGGCCACCGGAGACCACCACGGTCGCGCCGGTGATGCCGGTCAGCTCCTTCTGCACCTTGTCGGCCAGGAGGTCGCCGTTGTGCGCCAGCTCCACACCGACCAGCACCGCCCGGCTGTCGGAGGCGACCGGCGCCTTCGGCCCGAACGGGTCGTTGACGTTGAGCACGCCGTCGATGCCGCGCAGCTGCGTGACCGCGCCGGTGACCGCGCTGCGGAAGGCCGGGTCAGTGGTCGGCCTGCCGCTGATCACCGCGTTGATCACCGGTGGGGACAGCTTCGCGTCGCCGATCGCCTTGGCTCCCTGCTGCGACTCGCTGCCCGGGATGGCGCCGACGGTGGTGGTCATCCGGGCGAAGACACCGTTGCCGACCGTGAAGCCGGCCGCGGCGATCACCAGCCAGATGACGAGCACGAAGGCGGGACGCCTGCGTGCGAAACGGGTAACGGCACGGATCATCGCAAGCTCCTCAGACAGGAAAATCTCTGTCCTGTCATCGTGCTGACCCGGCTCGGCGGGCGGATCGCCGACGAGAGTGAAGTCCGCTCTCACCCGCGCGGGGGAGCCCGTTCGGGGCGGACGCCTCAGTCGAGCGCCTCACCCGGGCTGATCAGGCCCGCCTCGTACGAGAAGACCACCGCCTGGACCCGGTCGCGCAGGCCGAGTTTGGTCAGCACATTGCTGACGTGGGTCTTGACGGTGTGGTCGCTGACGGTCAGGCGGGCGGCGATCTCGGCATTGGACAGTCCGCGGGCGATCAGGCGCAGCGTCTCCCTCTCCCGGGCGGTCAGCTCGTCCAGCAGGGCCGGCGGGCGCAGCGCCGCGTGCGGCCGGCGCAGCAGGTCGGCGATCACCCGGCGGGTCACCGTCGGCGCCAGCAGGGCTTCGCCCTCCGCCACGATCCGGACGGCGTCGACCAGCTCGGCCCGGCGCATGGTCTTGAGGAGGAAGCCGTTCGCGCCCGCCCGCAGCGCGTCGTGCACGTGCTCGTCGACGTCGAAGGTGGTCAGGATGAGCACCCGCGCGTCGGTGGTCGCGCAGATCCGCCGGGTGGCCTCGATGCCGTCGATCGGGCCGTCCATCCGGACGTCCATCACCACGACGTCCGGGCGCTTCTCGGCCACCACCCGGAGCGCCTCCAGACCGTCGGCCGCCTCGCCGACCACCGTCATGTCCTCCTCGGCGTCGAGGATCATGGCGAAGCCGCCCCGCACCAGTTCCTGATCGTCGACGACCACGATGCGCAACATGCCGGCAGCACTCCTCGAATCACGGCTCACTCGGTCGGAAGAACGGCGTGCACCACGAACCCGGCGCCGGTGGGACCCGGACCGACCCGCAGTTCGCCGCCGCACGCGGTGACCCGCTCCCGCATGCCCATCATCCCGTACCCACCGCTGATGTCAGCCGCGCCGGTGCCGTCGTCGGCGACCGTGAGGCGGATGTCGCGTGGGGTGAACTCGATCAGCACGTCCACATTCGACGCGTGCGCGTGCCGGATGGTGTTGGTCAGCGCCTCCTGGACCACGCGGAAGGCGGTCGCGTCCGCCTCGGTCGACGGCGCCCGCTGCTCGCCCTGCCGGCGCAGGGTCACCTCCAGGCCGCTGCGCCGGGCCTCCTCGAGCATGCCGGGCACATCGGCCAGGCCGGGACCGGGGCGGGCCGGTCCGTCGCCGTCGGCCGAGCGCAGCGCGGCCAGCGAACGGCGCAGCTGGGCGATCGCCGTCCGGCCGCTCTCCGCGATCACCTCGAAGGTCTTCTCGGCCCGCTCCGGATCGTTGCGGGTGACCACGGGCCCGGCCTCGGCCTGCACCACCATGACGGCGACGGTGTGCGCGACGATGTCGTGCACCTCGCGCGCGATCCGGTTGCGGTCCCGGGCCGCCGCGGCCGCCCGCTCCTCCTCGACCCGGGCCGCCCGCTCCTCCAGCATGGCGATCCGGTCGCCGCGGCCGCGGGCCCCGACGCCCAGGCTGTAGGCCGCCACGTACGCCATGCCCACGTACCCGAAGGTCGCCGGGTCCTCGCCCGGGATGATCAGCGACACCACCACCGCCACCGACTGCACCACGATCGCGGTCTGCCGCCACGGGGAGGGACTCAGCAGCGCGAACGTGTACGTCGCGACGAGCGACCCGAACGGCAACGGGGGCAGCTGGTGGGCCAGCCCGAGCACGCTGATCGCCGCGCCCACTGTCGCGGTGGTCAGCAGCGGGGCCCGGCGACGCCAGAACAGCGGCAGCGACGCCAGGGCGGCCGCGATCAGGTGCCACCACTGCCCGTCCGGCGAGAGCAGCACGGGCAGGGCGGTGGCGACGAACACGCCGACGGCGATCAGCCCGTCCACCCACGGCTGCGCGTTGCGTGGCAGGCGCCTGGGCCACGAGCGGGCAGCCGCCGGCAGTCTGGGCCACGAGCGGGCGGCCGCCGGCAGGTACGAGGGCAGCGGCACGGGCGGCTCCTGACAGGGCGGGGGTCGGTCTCAGTATGCCGGTCGAAGGCCCCCCGCCCCGGCCCCGAGCGCACCCGCCGGCCTCCATGTCTTGTTTAAGACATGGAGGTGGATGACCCGATGGGCGGGCCAGTTGGATGAAGTCTTCCGAAGAGAAGGAGACACCACGTGAGCACAGTCCGCGTCGCCATCGCCGGGGTCGGCAACTGTGCGGCATCGCTGGTGCAGGGCGTCGAGTATTACCGGAACGCGCTGCCAGACGACTCCGTTCCCGGTCTCATGCACGTCGTCTTCGGCGAGTACCACGTCGGTGACGTCGAGTTCGTCGCGGCGTTCGACGTGGACGCGAAGAAGGTGGGCCAGGACCTTTCCGAGGCCATCGTCGCGAGCGGGAACAACACCATCAAGATCTGCGACGTTCCGCCGTCCGGGGTCGTCGTCCGCCGCGGTCCCACCCTGGACGGCCTCGGCGAGTACTACCGGGAAGTGATCGACGAGTCCGACCAGCGGGCCGTCGACGTCGTCCGGACGTTGCGCGAGTCGGGGGCCGACGTCCTGGTGTCGTATCTGCCGGTGGGCTCGGACGAGGCCGATCGGTTCTACGCGCAGTGCGCCCTGGAGTCCGGGGTGGCGTTCGTCAACGCCCTGCCCGTCTTCATCGCCTCGGATCCGGCCTGGGCGGCGCGGTTCACCGAGGCCGGCGTGCCGATCGTCGGCGATGACATCAAGTCACAGGTCGGCGCCACCATCACGCACCGGGTGCTGGCGAAGCTCTTCGAGGACCGCGGGGTCCGGCTCGAGCGGACGTACCAGCTCAACTTCGGCGGCAACATGGACTTCATGAACATGCTGGAGCGCAAGCGGCTGGCCTCGAAGAAGATCTCGAAGACCCGGGCCGTCACGTCCCAGGTGCCGCGCGAGATGGCGGCCAGTGACGTCCACATCGGACCGAGCGACTACGTGCCGTTCCTCGAGGACCGCAAGTACGCGCTGGTCCGGTTGGAGGGCCGGGCGTTCGGCGACGTGCCCCTGCAGCTCGAGTACAAGCTCGAGGTCTGGGACTCGCCCAACTCGGCCGGGGTGATCATCGATGCGGTGCGGGCCGCCAAGATCGCCAAGGACCGGGGGATCGGCGGGCCGCTCCTAGCCGCCTCCTCGTACTTCATGAAGTCGCCGGCCGAGCAGTACGACGACACCACCGCCCGGGACGCCGTCGAACGGTTCATCCGGGGCGAGATCGAGCGCTAGCAGCGGAGAAGCTGAACAGGGGAGAACCGGTTTCCGGTTCTCCCCTGTCGCGCGTACGGTCTAGATGTCCCGGTCGAAGCGGTACACCCGGCACGACGCCGGCTCCGTTCCGGCCAGCGCCACCGCGCCGACATGCTCGCCATCGGCGGGCAGGTCGCGGACGAAGTAGCAGCCGGTCAGCCGGCCCGACGGATCGCGCACCACCGCGCCGGCCACCGGCAGCCGCAGACCCAGGGCCAGCCGCGCGCCGGCGGCCTTGACGCAGGCCTCCTTGCGGGTCCACAGACGCAGGTACGTGCGATATGCGCCCGCCCCGGCCGCGGCCACGTCGGACGCCTCCTCGGCGGTGAAGAAGCGGGCCGCCATCCGCCGCGGGTCGAGCCCGGGGCGGGGATGGTCCACGTCCACCCCGAGCTCCCGCCCGGCCACCGCGACCAGGGCCACTTCGCCCGCGTGGGCGAGGCTGAAGTGCACCGGGACTCCGGCCAGCCAAGGCCGGCCCCGTTCGGTGCGGCGAAACGGCAGATCCGCCGGCCGGAGGCCGAGCCGGCCGGCGAGGATCGCGTTCAGCGCGGCGTGGGCCACGACGAAGCGCCGGAGCATGTCCGGATCGCCGATGCCGCCGGCCCGCCGCCGATCGTCGGCGGTGAGCCACCGGGCGGCGTCGGCGGTCCGGTCGAGCGGGACGGTCCAGACGTCGACGACGTCCGGTTCAGTCACGATCGAGCTTGCCCTGCAGCAGGCCCTGGAAGGTGTTGAGCCGCTGGATGTTGCCAGTGCCTTCCATGAACTCGACGCCACGCGCGTCGCGGACCAGCTTGTCCAGCATCGGCTGGGTCAGCCGCGCTCCTGGTCCGAAGTAGTCCAGCGCTTCCAGCGTCACCTCCTCGGCGAGCCGGGCCGCGCGGGCCTTCGCCGCCGAGGCGAGATGTCCGTCGGACGGCCGGGCGTCCACGACGGCCGCGGCCCGCAGGATGAGCTGCCGGACTCCGGCGATGCGCCGGCCGGTCCGCTCCCAGCGTGACCGCTCGGCCTTGGACAGGGAAAGACGGTGCTCGGCGACGTATTCGTGGGCGGAGCGGGCGATGCCCAGCGCGATCGCCGCCACCCCGGGCCGCAGCCGGTTGAACATCTGCACACCGCTCCACACACCCCGCCGGGTGGGGCTGAGGTGGCGCCCCAGCACCCGCTCGGCCGGAACCGGCACCTGGTCGAGCCAGATCGCGCTGAGCTGCGCGCCCCGGAGCCCGACGGTCGGGATCGGCTCGGCCTTGAACCCGGGCGCGGTGGTCTCCACGAGCACGGCGGTGGCGCCCAACGGGCCGGGGCGGTCGCGCGCGAACACGACGCCGACCGAGGCCCGCGTCCCGTTGCCGATGTAGCGCTTGGCCCCGCGCAGGAGCAGCCCGCCCTCGCCGTCGGGCTCGAGCGCCGTCTGCATGGCGCCCGCGTCCGAGCCGTGCTCGGGTTCCGTCAGCGCGAAGAAGGTCCAGGTCGGGGCGGCCAGCATCCGGCCGTAGAACCACTCCTTCTGGTCCCGGTCGGCCAGCAGGTCGATCAGCACGCCGGACAGCGAGGGGCCGGGCGCGGCGAGCATCATGCCGGCGTCGCCGGCCGCGATCTCCTCGGCGAACACCACCCGCTCCATCGCGGTCATGCCGTCGAACCGGTAGCCGCCGATCAGCGGGCGGTCCGGCAGCCAGGGCTCCGGGATCAGCATGGTGGACAGGTGGCGTACGGCCGGATTCTCCAGACAGCGGTGCACGGTGTCCGGGTCGCGGTCCAGCTCCAGCGCGGTCGAGCGAAGGTCGCGGGCCCAGTCCCGGGCGTGCCCGCGGGCCGTGCTGAGCCGTTCGTCCAATTCGATCATCAGTTCTCCCCTCCACCGAGCCACGCGTCGGCCAGCAACTCCGAGGCGTTGACCAGCGATCCGGGCCCGGCCATGGTGAAGCCGCCCGCGCCCAGCAGTCGCAGCAGCATCCGGTCGGCCTGGGTGATCTGCCGGTGCAGGTCGGCCAGCGTCTCGATCGGCGGCCGCACCCCGGTCAGCGACGTCCGGACCTCGATCTGCTCGGTCACCACGTCGGCCAGCGTTCCCTTGACCATCTGCTGGAGCAGCAGGGCGGTGTCGCCCGCTCGGCGGCTGCCGAGGTGGACGATCGTGCTGTCGAGCAGCGCCTCGGACAACCCGAGCCGCAGCCCGGCCAGCCGGGCCACCCAGGCCGGCCAGGGCGCCGGGTCGCCGGCCGGCTCGGTTTCGCCCCGGTAGCGGACGGCGGCGAGCGGGCCCTCCGGGGTCTCCACCGTGCCCAGCCGCTCGACCCGGGCCGGGTCGAGCACGGCTACGGCGCCGCCGTTCCAGACCCGGCGGGCGTCGCGGAGCACGGGTTCGGGCAGCACGCAGCAGCCGGTCGGTCCGCAGGTGAGCGTCGGCTCCGGCAGGCCGTCGTGCAGCCCGGCGAGCGTGGCTGTGAGCCCGTGCTCCCGGGCCGTGCGGCGAGCCGTCTCGACGCTCACGGCACGGCCTCCTCGTCGGGGGCGGGCAGGACGGCGACGCAGACGGTGCCCGAGACCGGGTCGCGATCGGCGACCGCGACCGGTCCGGAGACGCCGGCCCGGCGATGCGCGTACTCCGCCCAGACGCCGGCCGCGCCGAGGTCACGCACCGTGGTCGCCGGGGCGCCGCCGGCCAGGCCGGGACCGGTGATCAGGGGAATCTCCGCCGGCACCAGCTCGCGCAGCAGGGCCCCGGTCGCCTCGGGGGCGACATCAGGGCACTGGTGCACGGCGATGCCGTCGGAGCCGGCCGGCTCCAGCACCATGGCCACGCCGATGTCGTGGAGCGGCAGCGGATAGCGGGCGCCGGTCACGTCGTACGGAATCGTGGTCTGCTCCATGACCAGCAGCAGCGCCCGGCAGCCGGGGAAGTCGCCGGAGTACGTGCCCAGCAGCCGCAGGGCAGTGAACGGCGCGACCGGCCCCTGGTCGGAGACCGCGAAGGCCAGCGGGTCGCCCGGCAACTGTTCGTTGAGGTAACAGGCGGTGACCCGGCGCGGGTCGGCGTCCGGGGTGGCGTGCGCGAGGACGACGAGGTCGACCGGGCCGGGCGTCTCCAGATCACGGACCAGCTGGTCCGCCATCTCGGTGAAGGGGACCCGGCTCGAAGCCGCGTGCCGGTCCCGGCGGAACCGGCGGTCGTACAGCGCGGTCATGTCCGACAGGTATTCCTCCAGCAGCGGATCGTCCTGGTAGGGATCCGGGGCGGGAGCGAAGCGGCGGACGATCACCTGGGCCGGCCGGAGCCGGCCCGTGCGGGTGGTCGCGGCCGGAGCGGTCGACAGGAACATCGGGTCAGGCCAGACCCTGCTCGAGGACGTAGTCGGCGAGCGTGCCGACCGTCTCGAAGTGGTGCTGCTCCAACGTGTCCGAGTCGATGACGGCGTCCAGCTTGTCCTCCAGGTGCATCAGCAGCTCGAGGACGTTGGTGGAGTCCAGGCCGAGGTCGTCCATCAGCCGGGTTCGTTCGGTCAGTTCGACGTCGTCGCGGTTCAGCACCGCGACGACCGCGTCGATCACGTGGCCGACCACCGCCGCGCGGTCGACGGTCGCTTCCGAGGCCATGGTCATGGCTGTGTCCTCCTGTGCGTGGGTCAGGGTTGGGTGGCAGGGGCGAAGATCTGCGGGCCGAGGAGGTCCTCGACGGTGTCGCGGCGGCGGACCAGCCGGGCCACCCCGCCGTCCACGAGCACCTCGGCGGGATGGCCGTGGCTGAGGAACAGAACGGGGGAGGCGCTGGGGCCGTACGCGCCGGAGCGCAGCACGCCGACGAGGTCGCCGGGCTGCAGTTCGGGCAACTCCACGTTGCGGCCGACGGTGTCGTTCGGGGTGCACAGCGGTCCGGTGACGTTCCACGGGCCCGCGTCGTCGCCGGACCGGTTGAGCAGTCGCATCGGGAAGTTGCGCTTGACGAACGACCCGATCCCGACGGCCGCCATGTGGTGGTTGGTGCCGCCGTCGGTGACCGCGAACCGCTCGTCCATCGACGTCTTCACGTACCGCACCCGGGTGACGTAGGTGCCGCTCGGGCCGGCCAGATAGCGGCCGAGCTCCAGCAGCAGCCGGGCTTGCGGGTGCGCGGCCCGGAATCGCTCGATCACGGGGTTGAGCAGCTCGGCGACCGCCCGCGGGTCGAGGTCGGACTCGTTCGGGAAGTACGCCACCCCGAGGCCGCCGCCGACATCGACCACCTCGAGCGGGAAGTCCAGCCGCTCGGCCAGGCGCTCGGCCAGGTCGATGATCCGGCGCGCGTTCTCGGCGATCACGCCGGGGTCCAGGATGCGGGTGCCCATGTAGGCGTGCACTCCCAGCACCCGCAGCCCCGGGTGGTTCTTCACCAGATCCGGCTCGTCGAACAGGCGCAGCTCGTCGATCCCGAACTGGCGGGCCTTGCCGCCCATGGTCAGCCCGGAGCCCTTCACCGCGAAGGTCGGGTTGACCCGGAGCATCACCGGCGCCTCGACCCCGCGTTCCCGGGCCAGCTCGTCGAGCAGGCCGAGCTCGCCGAACGACTCGCAGACCACGGCGTAGACGCCCTCGTCGAGGCACGCCTCGAGCTCGGCCCGGCTCTTGCCGGGACCGAGGAAGATGATGTTGCCGGGAGCCACCCCGGCCATGAGCGCGGTGCGCAACTCGGTCATCGACGACACCTCGGCCCGGGCCCCGACCGAGTGCAGGAGCGCGCAGACGGCGAGGTTCGGGTTGGCCTTGAGCGAATAGAACATCTCCAGCGCCGGGTCCAGCCGGTCGCGCAGGCCCTGATACTGCTCGCGCAGGCTGTCCCCGTCGTAGACGTAGAGCGGTGTGCCGAACCGGTCGGCCAGCTCGGACATCGGGATGCCCTGGATCGTCGTCTCCCCGGTCATGGCCGTGCTCCTTCCGCCGCGGCCGCCAGCCGGCCCGCGATCTCGCCGTCCATCGCCATCAGCTCGTCGGTGGTCGGCGCGATGAGGAAGCCGTACAGGCGTCCATCGGCCGGCCCGGCGCCCTCGCGCACCGCGGCGTTCACCGTCGAGAAGTTCTGCACCACCATCCCGGCGTCGCCGGCGGCGCGCAGGAGCCACGGCCCGAGCGCGTCGCGCACCGCGGCGAACGGCAGCGGCCGGGTCAGGCGCACCGGGTACTGGCGAGCGAGCGCGCACCAGCCCGGCGGCACGTAGCGTTCCTGAAGTCCGACCTGGTAGGTGGACATGTTGTTGCGGGCGTTGATCTCGACCACCGGGTAGAGCCCGCCTTCGGGGTCGACCATCGCGTCCACCCCGACCACGCCGTGGTAGCCGTCCGCCGCGAGCCGGCGGCCGAGCGCGGTGGCGCTCTCGGTCACCACTGCCAGTTGGCTCTCGTTCAGGCGGGCCGGCATGCGGTGTCCCTTGTGGACGCCGTTCTCGGTGACCGCCTCCTTGACGAAGTCGAACTGCACCGAGCCGTCCCGGCCGACGGTGAATTGGTAGTTCAGGTCGGTTGTCTTGGCGACCCACTCCTCCAGCACCAGCGCCAGCCGGTTGTCCCCGGAGCGCTCGGCCCGGCGGCGCAACTTACGGTGGATCTGATCCAGCCGTGCCGCGTCCCGGACCAGCAGCAGTCCCTTCCCGGACACCCCGTACGAGTCCTTGAGCACCACCGGGCATCCCGCCCGCAGAAGGCCGTGGGCCTGCTCCACGGCCGCGTCCAGCTCCGCCATCGACTCACAGGTCCAGCCGGTGGACTGGCGCAGCCCGAGCTCGGTGGCGATCCGCCGACTGTAGATCTTGCCGTTGACCGCCTTGCAGGTGGCCGCGGGCGACCCGGCCAGGGTCAGGCCGGTGCGGGCCGCCAGTTCTTCCTCGTCCACGGACACGCCGTGCGGGAAAAGCGCGACCTTGCCGGCCAGACCGGTCAGCCGGGCCAGCAGGGCGGGGCTGAGCAACGCGTCCTGGGTGACCGTGCGGTGCGGGTCCTGCTGGTCGGTGGTCAGCAGGTGGGGCCGGGCCGCGCCGAGCGACTCCAGGTACGCCAGGTGGTCCGCGTCCGGCTCGTCCTTGAGCAGCACGTAGTCGTCCGGGCCGGCGAGCAGCAGGGTGAACTCGTCCATCCGGTTCACCACCGCATCCCCGGCGGTGAGCGCCACCCGGGGCAGGCCGGGCTCGTCGCTGCCCCAGCGCTGCTCGACCTCGAAGTTGCCGACGAACAGCAGGCTGGTCGGCTCGGCGCCGAGCAACGCCGTCCGCAGCCGGCGCACGAAAGGTTCCCGTACGGTTGTCATCTCGTCCCCTCAGTGTTCGAAGACCATCGCGGAGAAGGTGGAGCCCAGTCCGACCGCGGCCATCAGGTAGTGGTCGCCGGGCTTGAGCCGGCCTTTCTCCCGCGCCGACACGTAGTTGAGGAAGGAATCCGCACAGAAGCAGTGGCCGGTCACCGGCATGTTGTCCAGGAACAGGCGGTCCACCGGGATGCCGGCCTTGCGCGCGACCCGCACCCAGGACACCCGGTTGACGTTGTGCGGCAGCACCAGAGCCAGGTCGGCCGCGGTGATCCCGGCCCGGGCCACCGCGGCCAGGATCACCTCGGTCAGCGCGTCCGGATAGCGCTGCTGGAACTCCATGGACATCTCGGCGCTCAGCGACAGCCCCGCGTTGAATTCGCCGTGCGTGGCCGAGGCGTACGAGAGCATCCGGTCGCGGTCGCCCGAGCCGATCAGCACCGCCGCGCAGCCCTCGCCCATCAGCGCGGTGCCCGGGATCATCCGGGCCGACGGGGTGAACGCCTTCTCCCCGACGAAGATCAGAGCCACCGCGTCGGGGTCGCCGTCCTCTGCCAGCAGCCGGCCGCACAGCTCGACGGCCAGCAGCCCGGAGGCGCAAGCGTGCTGGGTTACCGCGAACGCCTGGGCGTGCCGCAGGCCGAGCGCGTCGACCACGTCGTGCAGCGGGTCCTCCGGGTACGGGGCGATCGCCTGCAGGGTCCGGGCCTGCACCACGTATTTCACCTGGTGCTCGCGGCCGCGCAGGTCGGTCAGTTTCGCCGCCGCGTTCAGCATCAGGTCGGTGATCGTGCCGGTCGGCTCGCGCAGGACTTCGGCCAGGCCGTAGTACCGGTGGAACATCCGGACCTGCGTGTCCGACAGGCCCAGCTCGCCGGCCAGCGAGGCGATCGGGACGCGCTGCGGCGGGTGATAGGCGGAAACCGCTTCGAGTGCGGTCATGCGCCGGTGTCCTGCGGCAGGGCAGACAGGTACGCGGTGAGCGCGTCGATGCTCGGGTGGTCCCAGACGAGCGTCGGTTCGAGCCGGACGCCGAGGTGGTCCTCGATCTCGCCGCACAGCGCGAGGGCGTACACCGAGTCGAGGCCCAGATCGGCCAGGGGCATGCCGGCGTCGATGGTGGCCGGGTCGCGGTCGGTGAACTCGGCGACCCGCAACAGCAGCCAGGGGCGGAGCTGTCCGGCGTCCTGGTGGTTCGGCAAGGTGGTCAATTCCGGCTCCTTGGGCTGTCGGGTAGCGGGCCGTTGCACAGGTCGAAGGACCGGCCGCCGGCGTACCGGCCGGCCAGTTCCGCGTAGAGCGGGCCGGCCAGCGCCATGGGCAGCGGCCGGGGCACGCCATCGAGCTCGCCGGCCAGCCGCAGCAGGGCCCCGGTCACCCAGGCCGGGTCGGCCAGGAAGGTCCCGGGCCGCCGCCGCTGCTCGACCAGCCATCGACCGAGACAGGCCGACGCGGTCAGCACGGTGGTGTAGCGGGCGGCCAGGTCGAGGGCGGCCGGATCGCCGCCGACGGCCAGGTCGGACGGGCGCAGGGCGAGCGCGGCCGTCCGCAACCGGGCCAGCTCGGCGACGAACGTGCGGGTCAGCTCGCGCACCGGGGAACCGGCGCCCGGCGGGAGCGCCTCGGCCGCGGCGAGCAGGTGCGACATCAGGGGATCGGCGGCCGAGGCGATCCGGAGCCGGTCGAACGGCAGCGGCGGA
Organism: Paractinoplanes hotanensis; assembly: GCF_023717965.1. Classification (NCBI taxonomy): domain Bacteria; kingdom Bacillati; phylum Actinomycetota; class Actinomycetes; order Micromonosporales; family Micromonosporaceae; genus Paractinoplanes; species Paractinoplanes hotanensis. Next base: position 118,218 of record NZ_JAMQOL010000040.1, read on the forward strand.
AGCGCCTCGTCCGGGTCGTGGAGACCGGCCGGCGGCGCCTGTCCGGTGGCCCAGGATCGCCGGGCCAGCCGGGGCAGCTGCGGGAGCACGGTGGCCAGGCAGGCGACCCGGGCGGCGTGCCCGAAACCGGCCGGGGCCAGGTCGCGCTGCATCTTCTGGAAGATCCCGTACTCGCCGGCCCGCAGGTAACTTTGCGCGCCGAGCAGTTCACCCAGCCGGGCCATGGCGTGGATCGCCCGGCCCGACACGACGTACTTGACTGCCGATGCGTACGCGTTGGTGTCCTCGGGCAGAAGATGGACCGCCCGCGCCACGGTGGTGGCCAGGCAGTCGGCGATCAGCAGGTCGACGAAGGACTCGGCCAGCACGGACCGCACCACCGGCATGGTCGCCACCGGCCGTCCGCGCAGCATCCGGTCCTCGCCGAACCGCATGACCGTGCGCAGGCCGGTGTCGAGCACGCCCAGCGTCATGGCGGGCAGGCCGGTCCGGGTCAGCTGGAACGACCGCAGAGCGACCTCCATGGCCGAACCGGGCGGGCCCAGGGCCACGCCGGCGTCGACCGGGCAGTGGTCCAGCTCGATCCCGCCGAGCTGCACCCCGCGCATCCCGCTGCTGGCGAAGCGGGGTAGGTACCGCAGCGCGTCCGGTGGCAGCGCGTCCTTCTCCACGAACAGCTGCGTGTGACTGCGACCGCCGGGTGCGTCGGAGGTACGGCTGAAGATGACCATCGCGCTGCTCCGCCGGGCGTTGGTCACCACCTCTTTGCGCCCGGTGAGCAGCAGCTCGTCCGGCCGGCCGGGGTCGGCCCGGAAGTCGACCCGGGCGAAGTCGTTGCCGTGCGCCAGCTCGTGATAGACCGAGGCCACCTTCTGCCCCGCGAGCAGCAGCTCGGAGAGCCGGCGCTGCTGAGCCGAGTCGCCGCCCGCCCACACGTTCACCGAGGCGATGAACGAGCTGGCGCCATAGCCGAGACCCAGGCAGGGGTCGTGCCGGAACACCGAGCGCATCACCTGGATCAGCCGGTCCAGGCCGGTCATCCGGCCGCCCAGGCCGACCGGCACGAACTCGGCGTTGAGGCCGAAGTCGTCGAGCATCCGCTCGCCGTCGGCGAACATCTCCGAGCGCTCGTCGGCGGCGAGCACCGCCCGGTGGCCCAGCGGATTGGCCGGGTCCCACGGGTCGCCGAAGCGACGTTCCACGTCCGGCTCGGTGCTCATCACGCCTCCTCGGCGAGATCGAGGTCCAGCACGGACGGGCGACGGTCGCCGGGCAGCGCGGCGAACACCCGGTCGTAGACCGTGGCGCCGGCCGGCCCGGCTCCCAGCTGGTGCAGGACGAATGTGAGTGCCGCCTCGAGCCACAGACCGTCTTCCCACAGCGGGTCGGCGCCGGCCCGATCGTGGTTGTGCAGCCACAGGTGCACGGCGGCGGCGCCGGCCACGCAGAGCTCGAACCGGCGGGCCAGGTCGTACGCGGCCGGCTCCACGTCGTGCGCCGCCGGGCGGTGGGCGGCCAGTTCCGCATGAATCCGGCCGGTCGCGTCGAGCAGGGCCCGAGCGGGCGTCACGGGCCCGCCGGCGGCGTCGACCGCCGCCACCGCCGCGGCCAGCCCGAGCAGGGGCAGGCAACCGCCGCGGCCGGCCAGCGTGAGCCGGCCGGGGTCCAGTTCCGGCACGGGGAGGTCCAGCCGGGCCAGCGGACGCAGGCGCGACACGTCGGCCGGGGCGCCGGACCAGGCCCGGGCCAGCTGTGGGAACTGGTTGATCACGGCGTTCCGGTTGACCGGCGTGCTGCCGTCGAAGATGCCGACGATCCGGTGGTCCCGCTCGATCTTCTGGAAGCGGCCGTAGCCGGGGATCCCGGTGAGAAAGGCGCGGGCGCCGAGCTGCTCGCCGCAGCCCTGGAGCAACTGGTCGGTCAGGGTCGGCACGAAGGCCTTGACCACCGGGGCGAGCACGCTCATCTGCTCGGTCTCCACGGTCACCGCCCGGGTGGCCACGGCGGTCACGGCTTCGGCCAGGAAGTGCATCGCGTGGAGCCGGCCCACGGCGCGCCGCAGAACGGGCACGTCGGCCAGTCGCCGCCCGTAGAGCCGGCGCTCGGCCAGGTACTGCCGGACCAGCGCGAGCGCGTGGTCGGCCGCGCCCAGCGAAAGCGCCGTGCAGGCGGTCCGCGTCAGCTGCAACGCTCGCAGCACCGTCTCCAGGCCCGAGCCCGGGGCGCCGACGAGCTCGGTCGCCGGCACCGGGGCGTCCAGGAAGGAGATGCCGCTGATGTCGGCGCCGCGGATACCGTGGGTCGACTCCCGGGGCAGGCACCGGTAGGTGTCCACCGGCAGATCCCGCTTGTCGGCCAGCAGGACGGTGAACCCGCGGGGTCCGCCGTCCGGGTCGGTGCGGGCGAGCACGCACACCACGCCGGCCCGGGTGGCGTTGTTGATCAGCCATTTCGTCCCGTTGAGCCGGTAGCCGGCCGCGTGCCGGACCGCGGTCACCTCGCCGCCCATCAGGTCGCTCCCGTGATCCGGCTCGGTGAGGGCCCAGCAGACCGGGGTCCCGGCCAGCACGGTGCCGGCGAGCCGGAGAGCCTGGGCCGTGTCCGCCTCGCCGCGCGGCGCCCGGGCCCAGACCGAGGCGCAGCCCAGGAAGGTCTTGGCGTGTCCGACGGCCGTCGTCAGGTCCCGGCGAGCGACCGCGCGCAGAACCTGGACCAGGGTGTCGAAGCCGCGCAGCTCGCCGCCGTAGGCCGCCGGCACGTAGTGGGCCGGCAGCCCGAGGCGGTCCAGCTCGGCCCAGATCTCGACGGGGAAGGTCTCCGTCTCGTCCGCGGCGGCGACCCGGGCGTGGTTGAAGACGACCCCCGCGTCCGCCGGGTCACCGAGCAGTTCCTCGAAGTGCCGCGCGGCGGTCGCGGCGAGCGGCAGAGCCGGTGCGGCCATCTCAGGACCGGACCCGGTCGTCGGCCCGGCGCCCCGCGCGGGCATCGCGGACGGCCGCGGTGAGCTGCTCGTGCTCGGTGCCGAGGGTCTCGCTGAGAAAGAGCATCCGGGCCAGGCCGCGCTGGATCTTGCCGCTGGTGGTCCGGGGGACCGCCCCCGGGCGGACCAGCACCACGCTGGCCGCGCCGACCCCGAACTCCGTGGAGAGCAGGCGCCGGACGGCGGTGACGATTTCGGACCGGGCCGACGGGTCCATCGACCGCGCCCGGCATTCCTGCACCACGACCAGTTCCTCGTGCGGCGTCTCGACGGTGAAGGCCGCCCCGACACCGCGGGACAACCGGTCGTCCACCGTGCGGACGGCGGCCTCGATGTCGTGCGGGTAGAGGTTGCGGCCGTTCACGATCAACAGTTCCTTGATCCGGCCCGTGACGTAGAGCTCGCCGTCCCGCAGCAGCCCCAGGTCCCCGGTTCGCAGGAACCCGCCCTCGCCGTCGGCCAGTGCGTTGTCGAAGACCTCGGCGGTGGCGGCCGGGTCAGCCCAGTAGCCCCGGGCCACGCTGTCGCTGCGGAGCCAGATCTCGCCGATCCGGTCGGCCGGCTGCGGTCGCCGGGTGACCGGGTGGACGATCCGGATGTCGATGCCGGCCGGGGCGCCGCCACTGCTCACCAGGTGCCGTACCGGGCCCTCGTGGGCGGCGTCGACCGGGACCATCGTGTCGCGCTCGAGCAGGTCAGCGTCGACCGTGGTGACCACCGGCGGACGGTCCTCGGCGGCGCCGCTCACGCTGAGGGTCGCCTCGGCCATGCCGTAGCCCGGGCACAGCGCCTCCGGGCGCAGGCCCGCCCCGGCGAAGCGGTGGGCGAACGCGGCCAGGGTGGTCGCCTGCACCGGCTCGGAGCCGTTGACCGCCTGCGCCCACCGGGACAGGTCGAGACCGGCGATCTGGTCGTCGGTGACCCGGCGGGTGCACAGGTCGTACGCGAAGTTGGGGGCGGGGGAGATCCGGATGTCGTGCCGGTCGATCAACCGCAGCCAGGTGTGCGGGCGCTTGAGGAAGGCCGTCGCTGACATTCCCACGCTGCAACCGCCCACGGACAGCGGGGCGAGCAACTGCCCGATGAGGCCGAAGTCGTGGTACATCGGCAGCCAGCCGCCGACCCGCTCGCCCTCTCCGCCGCCGAGGATCTCGTGGAAGGTCCGCAGGTTGTGCCGGAGGTTCGCGTGGTCCACCACGACGCCCTTGGGCGTGCTGGTGGATCCGGAGGTGTACTGCAGGAACGCGATCGTGGAGCCGTCGATCGGCGGGCGCTCCCACTCCGCCGCCGGGTCCAGGGCGACCTCGTCGAAGGCCAGGCAGGGCACGTCAGCCAGCGCGGACTCGGCCGCCCAGGCGCGGACCACGTCGAGCGCGGCGGCGTCGGTGAGGATCGCCGCGACCTGCGCGTTGCGGGCGATGCCGGCCAGCCGGTCGCGCTGGCGGCGGTACCCGTCCGGCAGCGGCGCGGGAACGGGGACGGCCCCGGCGTGCTGGACGCCCAGAAAGTTCTCGGCGAAGGCCGTGCCGGGCTCGTTCAGCACCAGCACCCGATCGCCGGCACGCACCGGGCCGGCCAGCAGGGTGGCGATCTGCCGGGCCCGGGCGGCCAGGTCGGCCCAGGTCACGGTCCGTACCGGGCCGTCGCTCAGCGCCGGGTCCGGGTCGAAGATCAGCGCCGGCCGGCCGGGGTGCGAGGCCGCGCGGTGCTGAATCAGGTCGACAAAGGTCTCGTGGTCGGACATCAGGCGTTCCCCCGCAGGTCGGTGGCGTGCCGGATCAGCGTCGCGCCGGGTCCGGGCGGTGCATAAGACTCGATGGAGCGGGCAGTTGGGCTACCCGGACGGGTATGCCGATTCGTCATGACGTCTCCTGCCAGCCGCTGAGCCAGCCCTGGGCCACACCGGCCAGACCGACCGCGACCAGCGCCGCCCCCTCGTCACCGGCCAGCCGAGCCGCGTCCAGTTCGGCCAGGCCCGAGGCGATCCAGCTGGTCATCACGGCCTGCGCGAGGCCGGCGCCCACGGTGGCCGGCGGCCAGATCCCGGCGGCCTCGACGCGGCGCACCGTCACCGCGTCCGCGCCCAGCAGGTAGCCCGCCGCCCACACCTCGAGGGCGATCCGCCAGTGCAGGGCGGGCAACAGGTCCTGGGTCTCGAAGAGGTGCTCGAAGCCGTCGAGCACGTCGCTGACGGTCACCCCGACCAGGCCGCAGTGGTCGGCCCAGTACCAGCCGAAGCCGTGCTCGACCGGTTCCCCGGTGCCGGGCCGCAGCGGGCGCAGCAGGCACCGGCTGCGGTGCATCTGCACGGTGTAGGCCATCTGCTCGTCCGGTTGGACGCGGCGGCTCAGGGCGGCCTCGGCACTCGGGCTGAACTGCCAGTACTCGGCCGACAGGGCCGGGGCGGGCAGGAAGACGGTGGCGTGGAACCGGCCCGGGTGCCCGACGATGGTCGGATCGAACCGGTGGTCGACCAGGTGCGGCACGGTGCCGACGACCGGGATGCCGGACTCCCGGCAGAACCGGACCACCATCTCGTCGTCGTCCTTGACCTCGTCCGGGATCCCGTCCAGGAAGTCGGCGAGGTCCCGCGCGACCGCCACGGGCAGGACGAAGCCCTGGGTGGGCGTCCACTCGGACCGGGAGAGCGGCGCGAACGACCACCCGGCGATCGCCGCCCGCCGGATCAGGTACGAGTTCTGCGGACTGTCCCAGTGCGAGTAGAGCGAGATGCCGTGCTCCGGACGGGCGGTGATGGCGCGGTGCAGCTGGGTGGCGAAGCCCTGGACCAGCACGATGTCGTCCTGCAGCACCAGGTGGTGGGTGGCTCCGTCCTGAATGGAGCGCCAGGCCACTTTCGCGGTCCGCAGCGGGCTGGGCACACCGTCCGGGTCGGGATCGGTGACGACCCGGGCCGTCAGCGGGGCGCAGTCGCGCACCAGCGGCGGGATACGCTCCCGCCGCCGCGGGTGGTGCATGATCGCTACGCTCAGCCGGATCTCGGCGGAGGTCACTGCGCTTCCGCGGTGACCCGGCCGGCCGGGACGACGGGTTCGCCACCCAGGGCGGCCGACCGGTACGCGGCCTCGATCAGAGCCGTCGTCGTGATCACCTCACGCATCGGCCGGTCCCAGCCTGTGCCCGCGGCGACCAGGCCGGCGAAGTCGGCGAACATGCCGCCGAACCACTCCTGGTGGGTCTGGTCGCGGGTTGGCGGAGTGAGATCGGTCCGCTCGGCGCCGTGCACCGAACGCACCTCGGCCAGGCCGTCGTGCACGTCGGCCGTGCCGTGCGGGCCGGTCACCCGGTAGCGGTTGGAGCGGGTGCCGCTGACCCAGCTCAGGTCGATCTCGCACCGCCGGTCGCCGTCGAACTCCAGCAGGATCCGCGCCGCGACGTCCATACCGCCGGCCGCGTCGTCGTCGGCCCACTGCGCGACGCAGGCAACCGTCCGCGGCGCTTCGCCGAAGAGCTGGGTTGCCATGTACGCGCAGTGCGTCCCGTGGTCGAGCATGATGCCGCCGCGGGCCACCGAGATGTCCCGGCGCCAGTCCGGCTGCCACCCCGGCACTCCCCGTGCGTGCGAGTCCCGGGCGATCCGGAACACGGCGTGCGACGGGGGCCCGATCCGCCCGTTCGTCACGGCCCCGGTCAGCACCCGCATCATCGGCGAGAAGCCGTAGTTGTGGGCCGGATAGAGCAGTCGTTCCTGCTGCCGCGCGAGCGCGACCAGCTCGAGCGCCTCGTCGGTGTGCACGGCGACCGGCTTCTCGCAGATCACGTGCAGGCCCGCGGTGAGCGCGGCCCGCTCGAGGTCGACGTGGTACAGCGGCGGTGTGCAGATGTCGACGGCGTCGACCGGCTCGGCCGCCAGCAGCTCGGGCAGGCCGGCATAGGTGGCCACGGTGGGGTCGATCTGCCGGGCCCGGGCGCGGCGCTGCGGTGACGGGTCCAGCACCGCGGCCACCCGGGCGCCGGGGATCGTCCGGTAGGCGTGCAGCCGGCCCTCCCCGGCGGTGCCGAACCCGATGATGGCTGTCCTCATGCCGTCTCCTCGATGCCGATCGCTGATTGCGGCGCCGCGCCGTCGATCAGCACGCGGCGGATGATCTCGACGGCCTCGCCGGCCAGCTCCGGGTCCACCGTGAGCGGCGGATAGAGGCGCAGGGTGGTGCCGCCCGTCATGACCAGCACGCCGGCGTCGAGCAGGGCCAGGAACGTCTGCTTGAAGGCGGCCCGGTCCAGCGGCCGGCGGGTGCTCTTGTCGGCGACCAGCTCGATGCCGATCGCGAAGCCGGCGCCCCGGACGTCGCCGACCAGCGGGGACTCGTCGACCAGGGGCTGCAGCGCGGCCAGCATCTCGGCTCCCAGCTTGGCCACCCGGGCCGGCAGGTCCTCGTCGACCAGCACGTCGGTGGTGGTGGCGACGGCCCGGCAGGCCAGGGGGAAGGCGCCGAAGCTGGACGAGCTGGCGCTCGGGTCGGAGAACGGGGCCGCCGACATCAACTCGGCGGTGGAGATGACGCCGGTCACGGGGTAGCCGGCGCCCATGCCCTTGCCCACCGTGACGATGTCCGGGCTGACCCCGTCGCGTATGAAGGCGAACGACTCGCCGGTGCGGCCGAAGCCCGTCATCATCTCGTCCACGACGAGCAGCGCGTCGAACTCGTCGGCCACCGAGGCCAGGGCGTTCAGATACCCCGGTGGCGGCACCACGTTGCCGGACCGGCCCTGCACCGGCTCGACGACGAGAGCCGCGAGCGCGCCGGTGGAGTTCTCCTTGATGGTGTCCCGCACCGTCTCGACGCAGGCGAAGCCGCAGCCCGGGAACGTCGTCTTGAGCGGGCAGTGGTAGCAGTTGGCGTACGGGGCGCTGAAGTAGCCCGATGGCAACGGTCCGAGCCCGGCGCGGGCCCCGGCGGTGAGGGCGAGGCTGCCCAGGGTCTTGCCGTGGAACCCGCCCCAGAACGACAGGAACTCGTGTTTGCCGGTGACCGACTTCGCCAGCCGCAGCGCCGCCTCCACCGCTTCCGTGCCGCCGCTGTAGAGCTGGATCCGGTCCAGCGGCGGCGGCAGGAACGCCTGGAGCGACTTCGCCATGGCCCGGCGACCGGCCGATCCGAACGCTCCAGCCGGCGCGGTGGCCAGCTCGGCGGTGAGGGCCTCGATCAGCCGCGGGTGGGCGTGGCCGATCGAGTTGACGCCGCCGGCGCCCTGGAAGTCGACGATCTCGTTGCCGTCCACATCGACCAGGACCGCGCCCGCCGCGGACTCGACGCACAGTTGCGACCAGAGCATCACGGCCTGCAGGCCGGGTCCGATCACCTCCTGCTCGGCCGCCCAGTGCTCAGCGCCGAGCGGCCGGTGCGGGGACCGCCCGAACCGCTGACCGTCGCCTGGAGTGTTTGCCATGGCACCGCCTTTCCGGTGCGGTCCGATTCGCCGGTCGCGTCGACCGCCGGCCGCTTCGGTTCATGCTGGACACCGAAGCGGCGCATCGGGAGACTCGATCGGGCCCGACGAATGGGCATGCCCGGACGGCTGGGACGTCTGGGCAGCGCGGCGCCCCGGGGCCCGGTTTAGCGTGGCGCCGTGACCAGTTCCGTGCAGCACCTCATCGACGTGGCGGCGCAGGCCGCCGTGGACGCCGGGCGCCTGATCCGGGGCAAGTTCCGCGGTCCCGTCACGGCTTCCGCGAAAGGCGCCGCCCACGACGTCGTGACCGAGGTCGACCGGGCGGCCGAGGAGCTGATCCGCGCGGCCCTGCTGGCGGCCGCGCCGCACGCGACGGTGATCGGTGAGGAGGACGGCCGAGGGGCCGGGCCCGTTTCCGGCCGGGACGACGGTCCGGTGTGGGCGGTCGATCCGATCGACGGCACCTTCAACTTCGTCCGGGGCATCCCGTTCTTCTGCGTGTCGATCGGGCTGCGGATCGACGGCTGCACGGCCGGCGGGTGCGTCTACGACCCGGTGCACGACGAGCTCTTCACCGCGGCGGACGGCGCGGCCTTCCTGAACGGCACGCGGGTGCCCGCCCAGCCGGCTGGGCGGGCCCAGCCGCCGCTGGTGCTCTGCGACATACCCAACGCCGGTCGGCCGCCCGCCGCCGCCGAGACCGACCTGCTGGCCGCTCTGCTGTCGGCGGCGGCCGACGTCCGGCGGCTGGGCTCGTCGGCGCTGGCCCTGGCCTACGTGGCCGTGGGCCGAGCCGATCTGGCGGCCAACGCGGACGTGTACGACTGGGACACCGCGGCCGGGCGGGCGCTCGTGACGGCGACCGGCGGCGGCTACCTGAGTCATCCCGATCCGCTGCCGACCACGCGTCAGGGCGCCTTCGTCGCCTGGGCGCCGCAGCACGAGATGCTCGGCCGTGCGGTGGGCGACGCCCTGTCCCACGACTGTCTCGAGGAGAAGGTGTGAACGATCAGCGGTTCCTGTTCATGGGCGGACTGCACCGCAGCGGCACCACCCTGCTGGCCTCGCTGGTCGGGACGAACCCCCAGGTCGCCGGGTTCCGGCAGACCGGCGCCCCGATGGACGAGGGTCAGTACCTGCAGACCGTCTGCCCGTACGACGAGCAGCACGGCGGCCCGGGGCGGTTCGCGTACACGGCTGAGGCACACATGACCGAGCACGACGCGCTGGCCACCTCGGCCACCGCGCGGCTGCTGCGCGAGCAGTGGGCGCGCTATCTCGACCCCGGCCGTCCGACGGCGCTGGAGAAGTCACCGCCCAACATGCTGCGCTTCCGGTTCTTCGGGCGGCTCTTCCCGGGTTCCCGGTTCGTGCTGGTCGTCCGCCACCCGGTGGCGGTGGCGATGAGTACGCGCAAGTGGACGCCGGCGCTGACGGTGCGCGAGCTCGTCCTCCACTGGCTGCACGCCTACGACCTGGCCGCGGCGGACGCCGCTCACCTGGACCACCTGCTGACCGTCCGGTACGAGGAGCTGATGGCTGACGCGCCCGCAGTGCTGGACCGGATCGCCGCCTTCGCCGGGATCGGCTCCGGCTTCGACGTCGGTGACCTGGACCGGGGGGCCGACGAGCGGTATTTGAAGGCGTGGCGCAGCGGGCCCGGCGAGGCCGACGACCTCGGCGACCTGGCCGGCCGGATCGCTGCTCACGGCTACGACGTGCCCGTCCGATCCACTTTCGTCTGAGAGGAGCACCGATGTCCCGGCTGCTCATCGTGCACGGCACCGGCGGGCCGGCGCGCACCGACGCGTCGGTGCGCCTGGAATGGATCACCTCGATCCAGGACGGGCTGGCGCTGGCCGGTCACCCGGCCGGGCGACCGGACGCCACGGTGGTGAATCTCGACGCCCCCGGCCGCGGCGAGCCGGCCGCCGGGAGCGATCCGGCCGCCGAGGCCCGGCTGTTGCGGCGTTGCTGGCAGGCCGCCACGTTCGACACCGAACCGGGCTCCGAGCCGGCCGCTACGGCGGCGCTGGCGGCCCGGCTGGCCTGGTCGCGCTACTTCTGCGGGATGACGCCGGACGAGCTGATCACCACGCTGCGCCGGACCCGGGCGTACGCCGCCGGCGCGCCGGCCGGACGCCGGGCCGCCGACGAGGTGCGCGCGGCGCTCACCCCGGAAACCGAGATCGTGATCGGGCACTGCCTGGGCGGGGTCGCGGCCGCCGCCGCTCTGGCCGGCTCGCCGCCCGGCGTGCGGGCGCTGGTGACCCTCGGCTCCCCGCACCCCGTCGCCGCCGATGCGCCGGCCGGCGCGACCACCTGGGTTGACGTCACCGATGTGCAGGACACGCTGGTGCTCGCGGCCGGGGCCGACCCGGCCGGTGTGACCGACCGGGTGTCGCTGGACTGCGACCCTCGCCTGCGGGGCGCCCGCAACTACCTGGCCTCGCCGGAATTCGGCAAGATCCTCGGCAGCCTGCTCGAGGCGACGCCCGGACGATGAGCCGCCGGACCATGTCCGGAACGAGACATGGTCCTGGCCCGGGCCCGCCGCCGTCGGCTTCGATGAACCGCGTACTCCGAATGAGAGGAGCGCGGTCATGACCGCGACGATCGTCGAACAGCTTGTGCACCGCGAGGCGGCCGGGCCCCGGATCGCGTTGGTGATGGGTAATGACATCCTGCGGGACGGCCTCGCTGTCGCCCTGCGCGGCCTGGTCCTGGCCGGCCCGGTCCGCGCCTACCGCTCGATGACCGAGCTGGCCGAGACGACGGGTGAGCGCCCGGACGTGCTCGTCGTGAACGCGGCCGACGGCGTCCCGGGCATCGCGGCCGGCTCGCTGCTCGTCCCCGGCGCCAAGATCGTCATGCTGATCCACGACGCCCGCGCCGCCGAGGCGGTGCTGGCCAGCGGGGTGGTGGTGGACGGCTTCCTGCTCCAGCAGGACCTGTCCGGCCGCACCCTGGAGAACGCGCTGCGGGCGATCATGACCGGTGAGGTGCCGATGCCCGCGGTGCTGGCCCAGCAGCTGCTGGCCCATGCGGGCATCCGCCGCGCCCCGGCGTCGCCGGCGCCGATCTCCCTGACGCCGCGCGAGCACGAGACGCTGGTGCTGCTGGTGGAGGGGTTGAGCAACAAGCAGATCGCCCGGCGGCTCAAGATCTCCGACCACGGGGCGAAGCGGCTGGTGGCCGGTGTGCTGCTCAAGCTGGGCTCCACCAACCGGACGTCGGCCGTGGTCACGGCCATCCGTTCCGGTTTGGTGGAGTGCGCTTAGCCCGTACGCGAGAAGTGGCCGCGCCGACGACGGCGCGGCCACTTCCGTTCCTGGGTCAGACCGGGCTGGGCGCGTCCCGGTGCTCGTAGAGGCCGTGCACCGCCAGCTGGATGCCGAGTTCGAGCCGGCTGCGGGCGCCGACCATCTGCATGATCTGCGTGACGTGCCGTTGCACGGTACGGGTGGACACGGCCAGTTCCCGGGCCACCACGTCGTCGGTGGCGCCACTGGTCAGCCGGCGCAACACGTCACGCTGCAGCGCGTTGAGCCGGCTGTGCAGGTCGCCCTCGTCGGACCGCGCCTCGGACCAGTGGTGATGAAAGATCGTCACCAGCGTCCGCACGGCACTCGGCGAGTGGATCGCCAGCGGCGCCGGGCCACCCCCGCGGGAGACGATCGCCAGCTTGCGGTCGAGCAGGACCATCAGCGTCGGCGAGTGCTTCCCGCTGCGGATGTCGGCCCTCTTGCCCAGCAGGGCCCGCAGCTTGGTCCCCCGGTCCTGCAGCGTCTCCCCGGCCACGACGGCGAGCACGCGGTCGGCGCCGCGCCAGCCCGGGCCGGACGGCCGGGCCCGGCGCTTCTCGTTCTCCGACAGCAGGGAACAGTGGGCCGGAATCAGCGCGAGCACTTCCTCCCGGGCCGAGCGGATCAGACGGTTGGCCAGCTGCCAGGCCTCGCTGTCGGCGGCATGGGATTCCCGTTCCGGTTCTTCATCGGACATGTTCTTCCTCCCCCGTGCGGCCGTCCCACTCACGCCACGCTGCGCCGAACGGCCGTCGAAGGGAAAGGTAACGATCGGCGGACGCTCCGGGTACCGGGGAATCCCTGCCTCAGCCGATCGGATTTCGGCCGGGCCACCGCCGCAATCGCAGCGGGCCGCCCGGCCGCGCCGGACCGTTGACGCGCAGATACATCAGCACCGCGCGCACCCGCCGGTGGACGCCTTCGTCGGCCTCGATCTGCAACCGGCCCAGAATGCTGGTCACATACGATTCGACCGTCTTGATGCTCAGATTCAGCCGGTCGCCGATCGCCCGGTTGGTGTAGCCCTGCGCCATGAGGCCGAGCACTTCTCGCTCGCGGACGGTGAGCTGGTCGAACCGGCCACCCGTCCGGTGGCCGGCCATCAGTTCCTCGATCAGGCTCGCGTCGATCAGCGCGCCGCCGTTCGCGATGTCGCGCAATGCGGCGACCATTTGCTCGACGTTGAGAATGCGCTCCTTGAGCAGATATCCGACGCCGCCCTCGCCGGAATTGACGATCGCGAGCGCGTACTCCGTCTCGACGTGCATGGAAAGGATCAGGACGGCGATCCCGGGGTACTCCCGCCGGATCCGCTCCGTGGCGGCCAGGCCCTCGGTGGTGTAGGTCGGTGGCATCCGGATGTCCACGATGACCGCGTCCGGCCGGTGTTCGGTGACCGCCTCCAGCAACTCGCGCGCGTCGTTCACCGCGGCCAGCACCTCCATGCCGGCCTGGCGCAGCATGGCGTTCAGGCCCTCCCGGATCAGGACCGCGTCGTCTGCAATGACGATGCGCACGGGATCACCACCCGCAGCGTCGTGCCGGCGCCGGGCCGGCTCTCCAGGCCGAGCCGGCCCCCCAATTCCTCGGCGCGGCGGCCGAGCTGGCCCAAGCCACCCTCCTCGTACACCCGGGCGCCGCCCTTTCCGTCGTCGCAGACCGCCAGATGCAGGCAGCCGCTTTCCTTGCGCAGCCGGATCACCACGTTCCGGGCGGCGCCGTGCCGGATCGCGTTGGCCAGCGCCTCGGCCACGGTGAAGTAGGCGAGCTCGGCCACCAGCGGCGGGATCGCGCGGGGGCGGCCCTCGATCCGGACTCGCGCCGGCGTGTTGGCGGCCAGCACGCCCAGCGCCTCGTGCAGTTCGCGCCGGTTGAGGGCGGGCGGCCGCTGACCGCGACTCAGCAGCCGCAGCTCGCTCAGCGCCAGGGTGAGTTCGGTGACCGCCGTGTCCAGATGGGCGTCGGCCTCGTCGCGGGTCCCGCCCAGCGCGCTACGGGCCATCTGCAGCAACAGGGCCGCGTTGACCAGCCGCAGCTGGGCGCCGTCGTGCAGGTCGCGTTCGATCTCGGTGCGCGCCCGCTGCCGTCCGTCCGTGGCCTCCTGCGTGTATCGGCGCTTCCAGAGCGCGGCGTCGGCCTGCCAGCCCCGGGCGTTGGCGAACAGCACCAGGGGCGGGATCACCATCTGGAGGATGACGCCGGCCGCGTTGCCCACCAGCCACACCAACCCGGGCGGCGTGGTCAGCAGCGGCACCACCGCAGCCGCGAACACCTGCACACAGAGCAGCACGCCCAGGACGGCGACGATCCGCGGATCCCCTCGCCGCCGGGCCAGCACGACGGCGAGCCAGACGGCCACCACGACCACGGCGAGGCGGGCCGCCACCGGCAGGTACGGCGCGACCGTCCAGCCCGGAGCGGGCAGGCAGATCAGGCACGGGTCGGTGGGGCTGGGCGGGGTGATCCGGCTGTCGGTGGTCAGCAGCGGCAGCACGGCCAGGCTGACCGTCAGAAGCGCCCGCTCGGACCCGGTGAACGGCCGCCGCCCCGGGTGCGCGATCAGGGCGACGACCAGCAGGGTCCAGACCACCGGGTGGGCGAACGCCGCCAGGTCGGCCCCGTCCACGCCGTGCAGGGGACCGGTGGCGCGGGCCAGCCAGACGGCGGCGACGGTGAAGAAGAGCAGGCCGGTCAGGGCGCTCGAGGCCGGCGCGATCAGGATCATCCCGGCTGTGCTGTAGGAGCAGACGAGAACCAGGGCGGTCACGACGAACAGCGTGGTGTCGGCGTCGCCCGTCTCGATCACCCGCACGACATCGGCCAGGCTGACGGCCGCCACCGCACAACCGAGCAGTGTGACGGCCGGCCCTCGCCAGGCTGTGAACGGACCGAGTCGAGCAATTCCGGGCACCGAAAGGCGCACGATCGTTCCCCCGTGGTCGGTAGCCGATACGAGCCGCGACCAGGCGTACATCGAATCGATGAGTGCGGGACCGGGCGGGCCCGCGCACAACTCAGTCGATTCGCCCGGACCAGCTCCCGCGCGATCAAAATCAATATAACGCAGCGATTTCGGCGACAGGTCGATCGCGGCCAATGAGTTTTCCGCAAAGAGCCGCATTGCCGGGCTACCCCTTAGCAACCGCTCCAAACGCGCGAAACGGACTGCGCACCGTTCCCGTTCCCGCTATTACCTACAAGTAGAGTATGGATGTGGACCGGGGAGGCCGAGGCCAGCTCGGGGAGGGGCCATCGACAACCCGGCAATGAGCCGATCCTTGGCCGAAAGGAAGGGCCCGGGCGCCGGCCGCCATTCCGCCAGGTCTGCGGAATGACGATGTCGGATTAACGATGCATGGTCGGAGTCGCCGAGCGGTCCATCGGGAAGCGATTTTTCTTCGGAAAGCACTTCCGCCCGATTGACAGTTTCCGACCGGCCGATCGGATCTGCCGTCTCGTCGGCGCTGGTTCGCCGGATCAGCCCGGAGTGACTAGGCCGGTCTCATATGCGAAGACGACCGCCTGGGCCCTGTCCCGCAGGGCCAGCTTGCCCAGGATGCGCCCGATGTGAGTCTTGACAGTCTGTTCGGCGACCACCAGATCGGCGGAAATCTCCTGATTGGACAGTCCCCGGGCGATCAGGCGCAGCACGTCGGTCTCGCGGGGGGTGAGAGCGTTCAGGGCGGTCGGCCGGGGCCGTTCCGACTGCGGGCGGGCGGCGAACTCGGCTATCAGGCGGCGGGTCACCGAGGGGGCCAGCAGTGCCTCGCCGGCGGCCACCACGCGTACGGCGTTGATGAGGTCGGCGGCGGGGGCGTCCTTGAGCAGGAAGCCGCTGGCGCCGGCGCGCAGGGCCGCGTACACGTAGTCGTCCAGGTCGAACGTGGTCAGGATCAGGACCTTGGGGCCGTCGGCCTGGTTCAGGCGGCGGGTCGCCTCGAGGCCGTCCATCACCGGCATGCGCACGTCCATCAGGACCACGTCGGGGCGGAGCTCGCGGGACCGGGTGACGGCGGCTGCCCCGTCGGCGGCGTCGCCCACGACCAGCATGTCGGGCTGGGCGGTCAGCAGCGCGCCGAAGCCCTGGCGAACCATCGCCTGGTCGTCGGCGATCAGGATCTTGATCATTGGTTCTCTCCCCACGGCAGGACCGCCCGGACGACGAAGTGGTCGCCGTCGGGGGCGGCGGTGAGCGTGCCACCCAGCAGCTCGGCGCGTTCGCGCATGCCTTCGAGCCCGTGCCCCTCGCTCGTGGTGAGGAGGCTCGTCAGCGGGTTGCGCACGGTGACCTCGAGGCGGTCGTCCAGGTTGCGGGCGTCGACGCTGACCGGGGCGCCGGGGGCGTGCCGCGCCGCGTTGGCCAGCGCCTCCTGAATGATCCGGTACGTCGCGAGCTCCGCCGCCGCCCCACCCAGGGTGGGCAGCCTAGAGGAACCGGCGCCGCCACGACGTCCGTTGTCCACAGCCCCGACCGCCGCGGGTGAGTTGTCCACAGGACGCGGCAGCCCGGTTGCGCTGTAAGCGACCTTGACCCCCGCCGCCCGCGCGGTCGCGATCAGGCCTTCCACTTCGGCGAACCCGGGCTGGGGAGCGCGGGGCGCCTCGTCCTGCTCGGCTCGCAGCACCCCCAGCAGCCGCCTCATGTCGGTCAGGGCTTCCCGGGCCGCGTCGGCGATCGTCGCCAGCTCCTCCTTCGCCGGGCCGGACAGTTCGCCCACACGGTAGGGCGCGGTCTCGGCCCGGACGGCGATCATCGACATGTGGTGGGCGACCACGTCGTGCATCTCGCGGGCGATCCGGGTGCGTTCCTCGAGCACAGCCCGTTTGGCCCGCTCCAGCTCGGTGAGCTCTTCCTTCTCGGCCAGCAGGGCCCGCGTACGGCGGCGGCGCGACACGATGTCGCCGAGCGCGGCGATCGCCACCAGCAGGATCGCGGCGCCCCAGGCGTTCGCGTACGGGGCGTAGACAAAAGCAGGGACCAGGCTGAAGGCGGTCGCCCAGATGGTGAGAGCGGCGTCCTCGACCACCGCGAGACGGCCCAGGATCAGCAGGAAGCCGAGGATCTGGACCGGGTTCCAGGGCCATGACTCCTCGAGGCCGGACTGCAGCGAGCCCAGGAAGAGCATCAGGAAGGCCAGCCGCCAGGCGAGCACGGGGCGACGCAGAGTGATGATGACCGGCAGCACCGAGCCGGCCGAGATGACCGCCACCCAGATCGGGTCGAGCTCGCGGTTCTCGGCCAGGTAGGTGCCGGTGCCCAGGCCCAGGCCGATCAGGGCCACCAGGCCGAGCGGCATCAGATAGATCCGGATGCGCGCCCGCAGTGCGGGGCGGGGAGTCTCGCGGGACCAGAACAGGCGGCGTAACGGCCCCGTGGCATTGCGCCGGGTCACCGGGCCGATAGTCTCCACTCCGGCAGGTTACGGCGCTGCGCACCGCGCCGTCGTGCCCCCGCGGTGCCATCCGGCACCCCCTACCTGGATATGAGGAGCGAAGGTCGTGGCTCGCACGGTACTGGTGACAGGCGGCAACCGGGGCATCGGCCTCGCCATCGCGCAGGCGTTCGCCAAGCAGGGTGACCGGGTCGCGGTCACGCACCGGGGCAGCGGCGCGCCCGAGGGCCTGTACGGGGTGCAGTGCGACATCACCGACCAGGCCCAGGTCGACGCCGCGTTCACCCAGATCGAGAAGGACCTCGGGCCGGTCGAGGTGCTGGTGGCCAACGCCGGCATCACCGACGACACGCTGCTGCTGCGCATGAGCGAGGAGCAGTTCGAGCGGGTGATCGACACGAACCTGAAGGGCTCGTTCCGGGTCGCCAAGCGGGCCAGCTCCAAGATGCTGCGCGCCAAGTGGGGCCGGATCATCTTCATCTCGTCGGTTGTCGGGCTGTACGGCGGCCCGGGTCAGGTCAACTACGCCGCGAGCAAGGCCGGGCTGGTCGGCATGGCCCGCAGCATCACCCGCGAGCTGGGCAGCCGCAACATCACGGCGAACGTGGTGGCGCCGGGCTTCATCGACACCGAGATGACCCAGGTGCTGACGGACGACCGGCGGGCCGAGATCATCAAGGCCGTCCCGGCGGGCCGGCTGGCCACCACCGACGAGGTCGCGGCCGCGGTGACGTTCCTGGCCGGGGACACGGCCGGCTACATCAACGGCGCGGTCATCCCGGTCGACGGTGGCCTCGGTATGGGTCACTGAGAAAAACATCAAAGGAGTAACAACCCGTGTCTGGATTGCTGGCCGGCAAGCGGCTGCTCATCACCGGCGTGATCACCGACGCCTCGATCGCGTTCGCGGCGGCGCGGATCGCCCAGGAGAACGGGGCGAAGGTCGTGCTGACCGGCTTCGGCCGGATGTCGCTGGTCGAGCGGATCGCCAAGCGCCTGCCCGAGCCGCCGCCGGTGATCGAGCTCGACGTCACCGATTCGGAGCACCTGGCCGCGTTGCCCGGCAAGGTGCGTGAGCACGTCGACGGGCTGGACGGGGTGCTGCACTCGATCGCCTTCGGGCCGCAGAGCGTGCTGGGTGGCGAGTTCCTCAACGCGCAGTGGGAGGACGTGTCCAAGGCCCTGCAGGTCTCCACGTACTCGTACCAGTCGCTCGCCGTGGCCTGCCTGCCGCTCATGCAGGCGGGTGGCAGCATCGTGGGCCTGACCTTCGACGCGACCAAGGCGTGGCCGGTCTACGACTGGATGGGCGTGGCCAAGGCGGGCCTGGAGTCGGCCAACCGCTACCTGGCGCTGCACCTGGGCAGCAAGGGCATCCGCAGCAACCTGGTGAGCGCCGGGCCGCTGCGCACGATGGCGGCCAAGTCGATCCCCGGCTTCGAGCAGTTCGAGGACGCGTGGGCCAACCGGGCGCCGCTGGGCTGGGACCTGCACGACACCACGGCCACCGGCAAGGCCATCTGCGCCCTCCTGTCGGACTGGTTCCCGGCCACGACGGGTGAGGTTGTGCACGTCGACGGGGGCTACCACGCGCTTGGTGCGTAGCCCGGTGGAATAGTGGACTGGTGGTCTATGACGCCTTCGTCCTGCTGTCCTTCGGTGGTCCCGAGAAGCCCGATGACGTGATGCCGTTCCTGCGCAACGTGGTGCGCGGGCGTGGAGTTCCGGACGAGCGCCTGGCCGAGGTGGCTGAGCACTACTACCACTTCGGCGGGGTCTCGCCCATCAACCAGCAGTGCCGTGACCTGCTCGCGGCGGTGAGCGCCGAGTTCAAGGCGGGCGGCGTCGACCTGCCCACGTACTGGGGCAACCGCAACTGGCAGCCCATGCTGGCCGACACGGTGGCGCAGATGCGCGACGACGGCGTGACCCATGCGCTCGGGTTCGCCACCAGCGCGTACGGCGGGTATTCGTCGTGCAAGCAGTACTGGGAGGACATCGCGAACGCCCGGGCCAAGGTCGGCCCGGGCGCGCCGGTGATCTCGAAGCTGCGGCAGTTCTGGGACCACCCGGGCTTCGTCGAGCCGCACGCGAGCGCCGTACGGTCGGCCCTGGCCACTCTCGACGAGAGCCGGCGCGAGACGACACGACTCGTCTTCACGGCGCACTCGATCCCGGTGAGCATGGCCAAGACCGCCGGCCCGACGGGCGGGCGCTACGAGGCCCAGCTGCACGAGACGGCACGGCTCGTCGCGGGTCACGACGACTGGGACCTGATGTGGCAGAGCCGCTCCGGCCCGCCGCAGGTGCCGTGGCTCGAGCCGGACATCAACGACCATCTCGAAACCCTCCAGGAGCGGGGCGTCACCGACGTCGTGGTCAGCCCGATCGGCTTCGTCTCGGACCACCTCGAGGTGCTCTGGGACCTCGACAACGAGGCGGCCGACACGGCCAAGCGGCTCGGCCTCGGGTACGCGCGCGCGGCGACGCCCGGCACAGATCCGCGTTTCGTCACGATGGTGCGGGAACTCGTCCGGGAGCGCACCGAGGGTGCGCCACTGCAGCGGCTCGGTACGCTGCCGGTCTGGGACGACTGCCCGGTCCCGTGCTGCCCACCCCCACAGCGACGAGGAGCATGATGACTGAGCGCAAGGCCGTCGAGAGCTGGCTCACCGACATGGACGGGGTCCTCGTCCACGAGGGTGTGCCGGTGCCGGGCGCCCCCGAGTTCGTCAACCGGATGAAGACGTCCGGCAAGCCCTTCCTCATCCTGACCAACAACTCGATCTACACGCCGCGCGACCTGCAGGCCCGGCTCACCCGCATGGGCTTCGACGTGCCCGAGCAGTCCATCTGGACGGCGGCGCTGGCCACCGCGCAGTTCCTGGCCGACCAGCGGCCGGGCGGCACGGCGTACGTCATCGGCGAGGCCGGCCTGACCACTGCCATGCACGCGGCCGGCTACGTGCTGACCGAGTTCGACCCCGACTACGTGGTGCTGGGCGAGACCCGCACGTACAGCTTCGAGGCGATCACCAAGGCGATCCGGCTGATCGACGGCGGCGCCCGCTTCATCTGCACCAACCCCGACGCCACGGGCCCCTCCAACGAGGGCGCGCTGCCCGCCGCCGGCTCGGTGGCCGCCATGATCTCGAAGGCGACCGGCGTCGACCCGTACTTCGTGGGCAAGCCCAATCCGATGATGATGCGCTCGGCCCTGAACACCATCAAGGGCCACAGCGAGAGCACGGCGATGATCGGCGACCGGATGGACACCGACATCCTGTGCGGGCTCGAGGCCGGGCTCGAGACGATCCTCGTGCTGACCGGCATCAGCACCCGTGAGGAGGCGGACCGCTACCCGTTCCGCCCGTCCCGCATCGTCAACTCGGTGGCCGATCTGATCGACGAGATCTGACCGCGATGGGCCACCCCGTGATGTTCGACGAAGAAGATCAACTGCTTCATCGCGTACGGGAGTTGGCCCTGAGTTTTCCCGATGCGGCCGAGAAGGTGTCGCACGGGATCCCGGCCTTCCACACGACCAAGGTGTTCGCCTATTACGGCGGCAGCGTCAAGGTCGACGGCGAGTACCGGCGGCACGACCAGTCGCTGCTCGTGCTGCTCGAGCCGGACGAGCGTGCGGCCCTGGCCGACGACCCGCGGTGCTACCTTCCGGCCTACCTGGCGCCGGCGGGCTGGATCGGCATCGACCTGAGCGACGACACCGACTGGAACGAGATCGCCGAGCTGCTCGACGCGAGTTACCGCCGCACGGCGGGCAAGCGCCGGGTGGCCCGGCTCGACGCTGCTACGGAATGAGCCGGTTCAGCAGCGGGAACTCGTCGTAGGGCTGGTTCCAGTCGCCGAAGTGGCCGTCGTCGCGGACGATCTGGGTGCCGCCCAGGCGCTCGAACATGGCCCGGCCCTGGTGCTCGTCGCAGCCGTACGGATCCTTGCGGGAATTGACGAAGTAGAGCTCGCCGGCGTTGGCGCGGATCGTGTCCCAGTCGTAGGCCGCCTGCAGCACGGGCTCGTCGGAATCGTTGGGCCGGGTGCTGTAGCCGGCGACGAGGATCGCCTGGGCGACCCGCACGTGTTCGAGCAGGGCCAGCAGCAGCGAGGCGCCGCCGGAGTGGCCGACCAGCACGGTCTGCTCGTCGAAGGTGTGTGCCTTCAGCACCCGCGGCAGTAACTCGGCGATCGGCTCGACGTTGAGCCCGGGGTAATGCGGAACTTCCACGTCGTACGCCCGCTCGGCCAGCCGCGCCGCGAGCCAGGGGTACCAGGCCACGCCCGGGTTGCCGCCGGTGCCGTGAAAGATGATCGCTCTTCGCATCGGAGCATTCTTGCAGGCCAGAGATTTGTCATAGTGTGGGGCGATGTACACCCGTAGGGCGGTGGTCGCGGGCGGGCTGCTGGCGGTGGCGCTGGGCGCCACCGCTGCCGTGGCCGCCACGCGCGCCGATCACGGCGGCACCCTCACGGTGCGCCGAGTGCCCGCTGCCGTTCAGCCGGTCGCCGCGCCCGTGCCGGTGCCGAAGGCCGCGCCCGCCCCGCCCGGACTGCCGACGATCTCCTACTGGCACGCGGCGCCCGGCCTGGCCCACGACCCGGCCGCCCATTCGGTCGCCGCCGTGGTCGAAGGCCTGCGGCCGCACGGCAAAGTGGCCGTCTACGACGCGCCCGGCGGCAAGCCGAGGGCCTTTCTGCCGCGGACCATCAGCGGCCTGCCGGTCACCGCGCCGATCGTCGGCAAGCGGCCGGGCTGGCTGGCGGTGCTGATCCCGTCGATCAACCGGCGCATCGGGTGGGTGCCTTCGTCTTCGGGAGCGGTACGGCCGCTGCGCGATCAGCTCGTGGTCGACCTCAGCCGGCGGCGGCTCACCTGGCTGCGGGACGGCCGGCAGCGCGGCCACTGGAAGGTCGCCGTCGGCTCGTCGCGGACCCCGACCCCGCTGGGCCGCACCTTCGTGATGGGCCGCACCATCACCCACGGTTCCGTGTACGCGGGTCTCGACGCGCTCGTGCTGGGCGCGGTGCCCGACGATCGGGACGCCCTGTCGGCCTCGCTGCGCAACGGGCACACCGCGATCCACGCCTGGCGCGACGAATCCGCCTTCGGCCGCAGCGTCTCCAACGGCTGCGTCCGCGTGCCGCCCGACGTCCAGCGCCTGCTGCTGCGTCACCTGCCCGAGGGCGTGCCGGTCAGCGTGGTGGAGTGACGGGCGAGGCGCGCAATCAGGCCGCCTCGGCCGCGGCCCGCTCATCGCGACCCGCGTGCAACACCCCCCACATCGACGAGTCGCAGGCTCAGGAGTCGCGCAAGCCCACCGAGTCGAAGTCCCAGAACGTCGCCGAATAGACGAGCGTGCCGGTCATCCACTCCTCGTAGGCGCTCAGCGGGTAAACCTGGAACGCCGCATCCGGAATTCGCAGCGACGGCTTACGGAACCCGAGCTCGCCGCCCGGCCGGAAACCGGACTTCGAGTAGTACGCCGGATCACCCTCGAGAAAGACCAGCGGCACCCGCTGTTCTTCGGCGATATCGAGGCCGCGCTTGATGAGCGCGCGCCCGACGCCCTGCCGCTGATACTCGGGCAGGACCGCGAGCGGGCTGAGCACCCACACATCGACCAGCCGGGGTGGCGCGTCGAGCAGGCTGCGCGTGAACATCACATTGCCGGCCACCCGGCCGTCCACCTCGGCCACCAGCGACAGCAACGCCGGATCGTCCTGCTTGAGCGCCCGGACCAGCTCCGCAATCTTGTCCCCGTCATTCCCGAACGCCGCCCGATGCACCTCAGCGACGTCGTCCCCGCCCCGCTCCACCCGAATCTCCATGGCGCTGCACGCTAGTGGCCGGGGAGGCTCCGTGCCCCCGATTTAGGCTCACGGCGTGACAAGCGAAGTGATTGCCGCCGCCTGGGTCCACGTCCGTGAACGCCGCGTCCTGGTGGTGCGGCCGGCGGGCCTGGACGCCTTCTATCTGCCCGGCGGCAAACCCGAGCCGTCCGAGACGTACGCCGAGGCTGCCGCCCGCGAGACCCGCGAAGAGGTAGGCCTCGTCGTCGACCCGGCCGATCTCACTCTGTTCACCGAAATCGTGGCGCCGGCCCACAACCGTCCACCCGGCACGACCGTGCGGCTGATCTGCTTCACCGGCGGCAAACCCGATGAACAACCGGTCCCCGCCAACGAGATCGCCGAGCTGGCCTGGTTCACGTCGGCCGACGCCGCCCGGTGCGCACCGGCGATCCGGCTGCTGCTGGCCGAACTCGTCGCCGCCGGCCTGATCAGCTGAAGAACCGGGCCGCCACGGCGGTGTGCAGGCTGAAGCCGAGTTCGGCCGGGCCGTTCAGCACCTCCCAGCCGTACGTCTCGGCGTTGGCCTCGGGGGCGGGCATCTCGTCGACGGAAGCGAGCGGCGGGAACAGGGCGAACACCAGCAGGGTGCCGTCCGGGGCGCTGATGACGTCGTACAGCGTCGCCGTCGACGGGTCGACCGTCAGGCCGGTTTCCTCGCGCAGCTCGCGGGCGGCGCCGTCCTGCCAGGACTCGCCGTAGTCGATGAAGCCGCCGGGCAGGGCCAGCCGGTCGAGGGCCGGTGGGATCGCCCGGCGTACCACCAGCAGGCCGGCGCCGACCGGCTGGACGGCGACCGCGACGGGGGTGGGATTGCGGTACGTCGTTTCGGCGCAGGCTGTGCAGCGGCGCGGCCACGGCTGGCCGGGGACGAAGCGTGCGCCGCAGAAGGTGCAGTGCTTGATCCGGTCAGGCATGCAGGGGGGAGTTGCACGCGGCGACCAGGGCCTGGCGGCACGCGTCGAGCAGCGGGCGCAGGGCGGCGTCGCGTTGCTGGGCCTCGTAGCCGTTGATGGCTCCGCCGGGCGCGTTCGTCTCGGCCAGGGCGAGCACCTGGTCGAGGATCGATGCCCGGGCGAACAGGCGGCGGGCGCGCGGGTCGAAGCCGGGCGGCAGCGTGGCCGTGCTTTCGGGGCGCCGCAACGCCTGCAGGGCGCCGGCCAGCTCGGGCTTCCACTGCGCCACGTCGAGCTTGGTCAGCTGGCTGGTCGCCTCGCCCAGGGCCAGGGTCAGCTCGCCCTCGGCCTCGGCCGCGCCCATCTGGAAGACCGGGCGGTGGTTTTCCACCGGGAACCAGCGCCACAGCACCGTTTCGAATTCGACGCCGGAACCGGAGACGTGGCGGCGCACCTCGGGCACCACGCCGAACGACGGCGTCATCACGGCCTCGCCGGCCAGCATGGCGGCGCCGGTGAGCGGGCCGGGGCCGGGCAGGCCGCGCGGGTCGCCGGGGGCGGGCAGCACGAGCCGGATGTCGTCGGGGTGCACCTTGGCGAAGGCCGGCAGGCCCTGCGGCAGCGGCACGTCGGTCCACGTGCCGGGCACGTCGGCGACCAGGTGTTCCTCGTCGCGGGCGATCTCGTCGGCCAGCTCGTCGAAGGGGGCGAGCCCGGCGCGCCAGGCGCGCACCCAGGCCACGAACCGGGTGGAGCGCCGCGCGACGCGTGTGGCCGCATCTGCTGCGGGGGACATGCGAGCAAGGGTACGTGCCGGTTGGGAACCTTGTCTCGGCCGGAGAGTCAGAAACGCCGTGTCCCAACGCACGGGTTACGGTGCCTTGCATGTATGGGGAGGACGTGCTCAAAGGGGAGTGGCGGCGGCGCCGGGTCGTGCCCGAGGTGGACGCCGAACGCGACCTGGTCGTGGAGGACGCGGATTCCGGGTTCTGCGGGGCGGTCGTGGGGTTCGAGCTGGGCGCGGTCGTGCTCGAGGACAGGCACGGCAAGCGGCGCAACTTCCCGCTGGCGCCGGCCGCGTTCCTGCTCGACGGGCAGACGGTGACGCTGCGGCGGCCGTCGGCGGCGCCCGCGCAGGCTCAGCGGAAGGTGACGGCCTCGGGGTCGATCGCCGTCGACAACGTGCGGGCGCAGGTGGCCAAGGCGAGCCGCATCTGGGTCGAGGGCATCCACGACGCCGCGCTGGTCGAGCGGATCTGGGGTGACGACCTGCGGATCGAGGGCATCGTGGTCGAGCCGCTGGACGGGATCGACGACCTGGCCGGCGCGGTGCGGGAGTTCCGCCCCGGGCCGCAGCGGCGGTTGGGCGTACTCGTGGACCATCTCGTCCCCGGCAGCAAGGAGAGCCGGATCGTGGACGCCGTGACGGATCCCGACGTGCTGGTCACCGGTCACCCGTACGTCGACATCTGGCAGGCCGTGAAGCCGGAGCGGGTAGGACTGCGGAAATGGCCGGTGATCCCGCCCGGGCACCCCTGGAAGGAAGGCATCTGCGCGGCGGTGGGTGTACGGGAACCGGCCGACATGTGGCGGCGGATCCTGTCCTCGGTGAGCAGCTACAAGGACGTCGAGACGCCGTTGATCAACTCGATGGAGCGGCTGATCGACTTCGTCACCGTGCCATGACCTGACCCAGGCGCCGGGCGGCCTCGGCCAGCCGGTCGGGCGGGTTGGCGGCGTAGCCGAGCACCAGGCCGGGCGGGCCGGGAGTCATGCGGTGCCACGACAGCGGGTGGACGAGGACGCCGTGCTTCGCCGCCCGCTCGGCCGTCCGCGTGTCCGGCTCGTCGCCGTCCAGCATGATCAGCAGATGCAGGCCGGCCGCCACCCCGGTCACCCGGGCCCGCGGCAGGTGGACGCGCAGGGCGGCCAGGAGCGCGTCACGGCGGCGGCGCTGGCGGTTGCGGACGTTGCGCAGGTGTCGCTCGTAGTCGCCGGTCGCGAGCAGCCGGGCCAGCACCAGCTGCGGCAGCGCGGGGTTGCCGAGGTCGCTGTCGTGCTTCGCGGTGAGCAGGGCGGGCTGCATCCGCCGGGGGGCGATCAACCAGCCCAGGCGCATCCCGGGCGCGAGCGATTTCGAGACACTTCCCGCGTACGCGACCTGGTCCGGCGCCGAGCCCTGCAGCGCGGCCACGGGGGCGCGGTCGTAGCGGTGCTCGGCGTCGTAGTCGTCCTCGATGATCGTGCCGCCGGCCGCGGCCCACGTCAGCAGGGCGCGGCGGCGGGCCGGGCCGAGCACTACCCCGGTCGGGAACTGGTGGGCCGGCGTGAGGACGACCGCGGCTTGGGTGAGCGCGTCGACGACCAGGCCCTCGGCATCGACCGGGACCGGCTCCGGGCGTACGCCCCAGTGCGCGAGCTGGTCCCGCGCCCCGCGTGACCCCGGATCCTCGACGGCCACGGTTCGCGTCTCGAGCGTCTGCGCGAGCAGCGCCAGCGCCTGGGCGACGCCGTTCACCACGATCACGTCGTCGGGCTCGGCCCGGACGCCGCGGGTGCGGGCCAGCCAGCCGGCCAGTTCGGCTCGCAGGCGCGGGGTGCCGCCCGGGTCGCCGTACCCCAGATCGGCCGCGGTGATCTCGTCGAGAACCGCCCGCTCGGCGCGCAGCCAGGCCGTGCGGGGGAAAGCAGCGAGATCGGGAACGCCGGGGGACAGGTCGACATCGATGCCGTCGGCCGGCGGCAGGGGCAGGCGCAACGTGTCGAGCGAGCGGCGGCGGTCGGACGGGGCGTCGCGGAGGTGCGGATGTGCCACGATCGTCGTGCCGGCGCCGGTGCGGGCCTGCGCGAGCCCCTCGTCGATGAGCCGCTGGTAGGCGTCGACGACCACGCCGCGCGAGATCCGCAGCTCGGACGCCAGCAGGCGGGTGGCGGGCAGCCGGGTTCCCGGCGCGAGGCGGCCGTGCGACACCGCCAGCCGGAGCCCGTCGGCCAGCCAGGTGGTCAGGCCCTTGACGGGCGCCTCCGCCGGCCGCAGCTGCAGGAAGTCCGATCCGGAAATTGGTCCCCCTCGGTCCCCATGGATTGGTCCTTCAACCCGGACCATATCCCGGCCAGCATCGTTGGTGTGAAGACAAATTTCCTGCCCGCGCTCGCCGGTGCGACCGGCATGGCCTTCGTCGGCGGCAGCGTGGCGGTCTCCGGCTTCCTGGCCGACGCGCCGTCCCTGACCGTTCAATCGCTGCGGTACGCGGTGGCGTGCCTGCTGCTCGTGCTGTACGCCCGCCTCGCCGGAAAGCGGATCGTGCGCCCGCGCGGGGCCGAATGGCTGTGGCTCGCCGGCGTCGTCGTGACCGGCATGATCGTCTTCAACGTGGCCCTGGTGCAGGGCTCGAAGCACGCCGAGCCGGCCGTCCTCGGTGTCGCCGTGGCCTGCGTGCCGCTGCTGCTGGCCGTGGCCGGACCGCTGCTCGAAGGCGAGACCCCGGCCCGCCGCCTGATCGTCGCCGCGCTGGTGGTCACGGCCGGCGCCGCGCTCGTGCAGGGCTTCGGCCGCACCGACGGCATCGGGCTGCTGTGGGCGCTGGTGACATTCGCCTGCGAGGCCGGCTTCACCCTGCTGGCCGTCCCGGTGCTGGGACGCCACGGCCCGCTGGGCGTCTCGGCGCACTCGACGTGGATGGCCGCCGTGGCGTTCGGCCTCGGCGGGCTCTTCGGCGAGGGACCGACGGCGGTGCTCCGGCTGCGGCTCGACGACGTGCTGGCCGGCGTCTACCTGGCCGTCGCGGTCACGGCGGTGGCGTTCGTGCTCTGGTACACGTGCGTCCAGCGGCTGGGCTCGGCCCGGGCCGGACTGCTGACCGGCGTCGCCCCCGTCTCGGCCGCCGCCGTGGGCGTGGCCGTCGGCGGTCCGATGCCCGGCCTCGCGGTCTGGCTGGGCATCGCCGTGGTCGCCGCCGGCCTGGCCCTCGGCTTCCGCTCAAGCCCCGAGGTTTCGCTGCCCACACCGGAAACGCCGTCCCGAGCCTTTGATCTTGTCCCCTGAGCCACCGCCTCCCCCGCCCTCCCAGGGACGTGGCGGCGATGCTATGCCGACGTCAAGCGAACGGAAGCGGGTTATCCACAGGCACGGACTGCGCGAACAGCTTTGGTACACCGATTCGGGCATGATGGAGCCGCAAGCCTGATCGAGCTGGTGAGAGATGCCGGCCGACACCGAGCACGCCTGGAACCGAGCACGCCTGGAACCGAGCACGCCTGGAGAGGTTGGGAGGTGGGTCCGCTGAGCTCGTCAGATGACATCGCGAACGGAGAGACCGATCTCGTCATCCGTGCGATCGGACCGGCAACCGAAGGCGGGCGTCTGCCCTTGTCGGAACTCGCCCGCCTTGCTGGTGGGCTCCAAGCTTCGCTCGAGAGGATCGCACTCAGCATCAGCGGCGGCGCCACCAGACCTGGCCGGCGTCCCCGGGAGATCGTCGACGCCGTGCGGCTCGACTTTGTCGGATTCCAGGCGGGGTCGGCTGTTCTCAACATCGCGCGAACCGGACAGCTCAGCCTGGATGACCTCTTGAACAGTTCGCTCGACGTCTTGGCGGAGGGGCTCAACGGAATCCTCCGGGACCCGCTGACGCCGCCACCCCATTTCACCCCGCAGGTTCTCAACGGGATCCGCGATCTCGCCGGTGGAATCAGCGCGACGGGCGTAAGCCGCATAGAATTCTGGAGGGGCGGGGAAAGGCGATTCACGATTGACGAGTCGTTGCAGGCGGCGGTCCGATCGGTTCAATTCGAGCCGGTTCAGCAGACTGTCACTGTGGTCGGCCGGCTGCACATGGGTGACTTCTCGCCGGCTGGTCTCCGTTGTCGCATCGACACCTACGCTGGAAGCGTCCTCTGCGACTTCTCGCAGGACCTGCGTGATGCCGTCCTCGACGCCATGGACCAGATGGTCATGGCCGAGGGAACCGGGGAATTCGAGCCGAACGGCACGTCGGTCCATGTGCTCCACCTGACGCGGCTGGAGGCACTGAGCAGCGCCGAACCGAGGTCGCTCGACAGCTTGGCGCGGGAACAGCAGATCGAGCCGTTGAGTTCGCTGGACGAGCTCGGCGGCGCTCCCATCGAGGACTTCGACGAGTTCATCAGCGCTGTCCGATCCGCGCGGTCGGGCGACGAATGAAGTACGTGATCGTCGATACCGACGCTTTTTCGCACCTGTGGCAGAACCCGGCGGCGGCAAGCTGGTTCGCGTCCCATCTCATAGGCGCCGTGCCGGTGATCAGCTTCACGACAATCGCGGAGGTCCACTTCGGCGCCGCCAAGCGGAGTTGGGGCCCGAAACGCATCGACCAACTCGAAGAGGCGATCCGGCGTTATGTTGTCGCGCCGTACGATGACGACCTGGCTCGTCTCTGGGGGCGGCTCAAGAGTCATGCGCAGCGTGCTGGTCATGCGCTCGGCCAAAACAGCCAGACCAACGATTTATGGATCTGCGCGACGGCTATTTACCATAACGCGCCGCTACTCACGCTGAACCGCCGTCATTTCGAGAATTTCCCGGGTCTGGTCATACTTTCCTGACAGCACCGCCGATACGTGGAGTCAGGCGAGGTGCGCCGGGTCGCGGCTGAAGACGAACGTGGCGATGTCGATCGCGGTGACGCGGGACTCGTCGTCGCGGAGGATCTGCAGGACCTCGCCCTCGTTGTCGCCGTCGACTCCGCGCCAGCGGTCCGGGGCCTCGCGGGTGAAGCGTGAGCGGTGGTTGGGGCCGGTCATGACCAGCGCGTCGCCGTCCGTGGTGACCTCGAACTCGCGGCCCATCCACCACCAGCGGCCGACCAGCGCGGCTGCCTCGCCGGTGGGCGGGGTGGGCGGCAGCCACGGCGGGCGGGCGACGGGCTCGGCGTCGACGGCCGCCGTCAGCGCCGTGAGGGCCACGTCCTTGATGGTGGTGCCGGAGAGGCCGTACGAGTTGGCGAAGGCGACCACACCGAGGCGGCTGCGGCGGTGGACGGCGAACTGGGCCACGTACCCGGGCATCGAACCGCCGTGGCCGGCGAACACGCGCTCCCCGACCCGGTAGAGCTGCGGCCCGAGGCCGTGGCCGCCGGTCCACGACTCGAGGTCGCTGATCACCACCGGGGCGCACATCTCGTCGACCGTCTCGCGGGCCAGGACCGCCGGCGCCGGGTCGGTCCAGAAGGCGGCCCACTTGGCCATGTCGGTCAGCGTCGACCAGAGCTGGCCGGCCGGGGCCATCGCCCCCGAGTCCAGGCGGGGCTCCTCGTGCAGCGAACGGTCCAGCTCATGCACCACATAGCCCCGGGCGAACGGCTCCACCGGAGCGTACGTCGTCCGCTTCATCCCGAGCGGGTCGAGCACACGCTTGCCGGCCAGTGCCTGCCAGCTCTCGCCGGTGGCCTTCTCGAGCACGGCGCCCAGCAGGCCGTACGCCAGATTCGAATAGCGGTAACGGCGGAACGGCGAACCCGCGACCTTGTCGTAGCCGAGGTCGGCCAGCAGCTGGTCGACGTCGCCGCCGGCGTGCCGCTCCCACCAGGCGCCGTCCGGCTCGCGCTGCAGGCCCGACACATGGCCCAGCAGCTGGCGCAGCGTGACGCCGCCGATCGGGGTGCCGGGCAGATGCCGGTAGAGCAGGTCGTCGAGGGCGAAGAAGCCCTCGTCGCGCAGCTGCATGACCAGCGTGGCGGTGATCGTCTTGGTGATCGAACCCAGGCGGTACTGCGTCTTCGCGTCCGGGCGCGGATGCTCGCCGGTGAAGACCTGGTGCAGCACGGCGCGGTCGCGCACGACAGCCAGGACGAGCGACGGCGTACGCCCCTCGGCCTGGGCGCGCACGGCGATCTCCTCGACCCGTCGGCCGGTCTCCGGCAGCAGTGACACGGTGGACCCTCTCGATGTGTGACTCGTGGGTATAACTCTGCGCGGCCGATATGGCTACGCCGCCCGGCGGCCCGGATTGGGTGGCAGTTCGGTGACATTTTCCGCCAGGGAGCACGCAGCGTCGCCGGACGTGCGCGGACGTGTCACGATCGATGCGTGGAAGCCGTTCTCTGGATCGTGCTCGGCATCGCTCTGGCGATCGCCGAGGCTTTCACGGCCACGTTACTGATCATTTTCTTCGGGGTCGGGGCGTTCGCCGCGGCCGGCGCGGCCGCCCTCGGCGCGCCCTTCCTGCTCCAGGCCATCGTGTTCGTGGTGGTGTCCGGCCTGTCGGTGGCCACGTTGCGCCCGATCGTCAAGCGTCACGCCCGGCCCGCCATCGAGACGGGCGAGACCCCGTTCGGAGTCGAGGCGATCGAGGGCACGCAGGCCACCGTCCTGGAAGAGATCGACGGCGAGCACGGCATGGTCAAGATCGACGGCGAGCACTGGCAGGCCCGCTCGTTCGACGGTCACGAGAAGTATCTACCCGGCGAACGCGTCCGGGTCATCAAGGTCGACGGCGGCACGGTCATCGTGTGGCGCGACGATCTGCCCAACATATAGAGAGGGGTGCCATGGAAGCTGTAGTCGGCGTCCTCATCATCGTGATCGTGGTGTTCGCCATCGTCACGCTCCTCCGCTCCGTCCGCATCGTCCCGCAGCAGCGCATGGACGTGGTGGAACGGCTCGGCAAGTACAAGAGGACGCTCTCGCCGGGTCTGAACCTGCTGGTGCCGTTCGTCGACTCGGTGCGCAGCAAGGTCGACATGCGCGAGCAGGTCGTCTCGTTCCCGCCCCAGCC